>VBDL01000773.1:0-340 GCA_005884255.1 Betaproteobacteria bacterium
AAGCGAACCACCCTCAAATTGCTCTTGATTGCCGCGGCGGCCCTCGCCACCGGCCCCGCACTCGCGCAAACCAAGCTCAAGTGGGCGCACGTCTACGAGACCTCGGAGCCCTTCCACAAATGGTCGGTCTGGGCGGCCGACGAGATCAAGAAGCGCAGCAGCGGCAAGTACCAGATCGACGTGTTCCCCGCGTCGCAGCTCGGCAAGGAGAACGACATCAACCAGGGCCTGACCCTGGGCACGGTCGACATCATCATCTCCGGCTCGAGCTTCGCGGCGAAGACCTTCCCCCGCATCGGCGTCACCTACTACCCCTACACCTTCCGCAGCGTCGAGCACC
>VBDL01000773.1:525-2026 GCA_005884255.1 Betaproteobacteria bacterium
ATCGCCTTCGCCGAGGTCTACCTCGCGCTGCAGAACGGCACCGTCGAGGCGCAGGAGAACCCGCTCACCACCATCGAGGCGAAGAAGTTCTTCGAGGTGCAGAAGAACATCGTGCTCACCGGCCACATCGTCGATCACCTGAACACCGTGGTCTCGGGCGGCCTGTGGAAGAAGCTCTCCGACGCCGACAAGAAGATGTTCACCGAGGTCGCGCAGGAGGCCGCGGCCAAGGCCTCGCTGGATGTCGCCGCGCGCGAGAAGGCACTGGTCAAGGTGTTCCGCGACAAGGGCATCGCGGTCAGCGAAGTCAACACCGCCGACTTCCGCGACACCGTGCTGAAGAACGTGTCCTTCGAGCAGTACGGCTACCAGAAGGCCGACTGGGACCGCATCGAAGCGATCAAGTAAGGCCGCCAGCATGTCCGCACAACTGCACCTGCTCCAGCCCGAGCCGCTCGCGCACGTCGAGGTCGCCCCGGAGGAGCTCGTCAAGAGCTTCGCCGAGGCCGACCAGCACGAGGTGGACCTGTCGCGCTACGGCGTCGAGGACTGGGTCTGCCTCGGCTTCTTCTGGCTGATGTGCGGCCTGGTGTTCCTGCAGTTCTTCACCCGCTACGTGCTCAACGACTCGTTCGCGTGGACCGAGGAGCTCGCGGTGTACTGCCTGATGCCGGTGGTCTTCATCGGCGCGGCGATGTGCGTGCGCCGCTGCCGCCACATCCAGGTGAACATCCTCTATCGCTACCTGCCGCCGCGCGCGGGCCGCGCGCTGTCGAGCGCGATGGACGTGCTGGCCATCGTCTTCTTCGGCTACGTCACCTGGCTGGTCGCACGCTATGCGCTGGCGGTGGACAACGAGCCGATGACGACCATCGCGTGGAACAAGAGCCATGTGTACTGGCTCGCCTTCGCCGGCTTCGCGCTGATGGCGCTGCGCGCGGTGCAAGTCGCCATCGAGAACTGGCGGCGCGGCTACTCGGTGCTCGAAAAGCCCGAAGCCTTCATGGAGTAATCAGCGATGGCCATTCTCATCGGAGCCTTTCTCGCGTTGATGCTGTTCGGCCTGCCGGTGGCAGTGGCCATGGCCGGCGCGTCGCTCACCTACATCCTCGTCTCCGGCTCGGTACCCGACATCGTCGTCGCGCAGCGCATGATCGCCGGCATCGAATCGTTCCCGCTGCTGGCGGTGCCTTTCTTCATCCTCGCCGGCAACCTGATGAACATCGCCGGCATCACCACGCGCATCTACAACTTCGCGGTGGCGCTGGTCGGCTGGATGAAGGGCGGCCTCGGTCAGGTGAACATCATCGGCTCGGTGATCTTCTCCGGCATGTCGGGCACGGCCATCGCCGATGCCGCGGGCCTCGGCGCCATCGAGATCAAGGCCATGAAGGACCATGGCTACAGCACCGAGTTCTCGGTCGGCGTCACCGCCGCATCGGCCACGCTCGGGCCGATCATCCCGCCGTCATTGCCCTTCGTGATCTACGGGATGATGGCC
>VBDL01000027.1 GCA_005884255.1 Betaproteobacteria bacterium
GAGGTCGTAGTTGAGTTGCTTGACGATCAACGGGCGCATGGGCCGCGAGTAGATCACGGCGGGCTTCACCGCCCGGCAACGCGTTGCAACCGCCTCATCGTGCAACTCCGACCGCACCCTCAGGGTGAACGCCACTCCTCACGAAGTCACGGATTCAGGTTCAGCTTAGAAGGAATTTCGGCGCGCAAACAAGTTATTTCTAGGGATAGCGCCTCCGACACAAGACCCTGCGCAGCAATGAACTTCAGTTCAAGCAGCCCCGGGCAGCCGCCTGAGCAGCACGAGAGGATGCTGACGAGTTGGCGCCGCGCTTGGTGGCGTGCTGGCTCGATGACACGGCGCAATGGCTACATGAGCTTACCCCGTGAGCGGCCTACGAGGGCAAGAGCGCCCGTGCGCTTGGGCTGTGCCTAGAAGCACGGACCTGTTAGCAGTATCTCTAACAGGGCCGTCTCTATTGGTGCCGGTGAAAGGAGTCGAACCCTCGACCTTCGCATTACGAATGCGCTGCTCTACCAACTGAGCTACACCGGCGTGAAGCCTCGAATTATAGCCAGAAGATTCAGTTCGCCTTGGCGTGATAGGCCGTGACGCGCTCGACCTCGTTCTTCGAGCCGAGCACCACGCTCACGCGCTCGTGCAGCTTGCCCGGCGTGATGTCGAGGATGCGCTCGTGGCCGTTGGTGGCGGCGCCGCCGGCCTGCTCGACGAGGAAGGCCATCGGGTTGGCCTCGTACATCAGGCGCAGCTTGCCGGGCTTGTCGGGCTCGCGCTTGTCCCACGGGTACAGGAACACGCCGCCGCGCGTGAGGATGCGATGCACGTCGGCCACCATGCTGGCAATCCAGCGCATGTTGAAGTCCTTGCCTCGCGGGCCATCCGTGCCGGCCAGGCATTCGTCGATGTAGCGTTTCACCGGCGGCGCCCAGTGGCGCATGTTGCTCATGTTGACGGCGAACTCCTTGGTGTCCGCCGGGATCTGCACGTTCTCGCTGGTCAGCACCCAGGAGCCTTGCTCGCGGTCGAGCGTGAACATCGCGACGCCGTCGCCCACGGTCAGCGCGAGCGTGGTCTGCGGGCCGTAGATGCAGTAGCCCGCCGCGGCCTGCGCCTTGCCGGACTGCAGGAAATCGGCCTCGTTGACGCCGTGGTGGTGCCCCACCTTCTTCAGCACCGAGAAGATGGTGCCGATGCTGACGTTCACGTCGATGTTCGAGGAACCATCGAGCGGGTCGAACAGCAGCAGGTATTCGCCCTGCGGATAACGGTCGGGCACCGTGTGGATGCTGTCCATCTCCTCGCTGGCCATCGCCGCGAGGTGGCCGCCCCAGGAGTTGGCTTCGAGCAGCACCTCGTTGGCGATGATGTCGAGCTTCTTCTGCACCTCGCCTTGCACGTTCTCGGTGGTGGCGGTGCCGAGCACATCGCCTAAAGCGCCCTTGTTGACCGAGATGGCGATCTGCTTGCAGGCGCGCGCGACGACCTCGATCAGCAGGCGCAGCTGCGCGGGGATGCGGCCGTGCTCGCGCTGCTGCTCGACGAGGTATTGGGTAAGGCTGATTTTCTTCATGGCGATGGTGGGCTGAAGCCCACCCTACGGGTTCATTGGGCTTCCAGGGCGCGGGTGACGATCTCGCGCACGTCGTTGCTGAGATCGCCCTTGGCGGCGACGCGCGCAACGGCCTCGCGTGCTGCGCTGCGGTAGGGCTCGACGAGCACGCTCCAGCGGTCCATCACGCGGGCCAGGCGCGCGGCGATCTGCGGGTTGATGGCATCGAGCTCGAGCACGCGGTCAGCCCAGAACACGTAGCCGGCGGCATCGGCGCGGTGGAAGGCGGCGGGGTTGAACAGGCACAGCGAGAAGATGAGGCTGCGTGCGCGGTTCGGGTTCTTCATCGAGAAGTCGGGGTGGCTCAACAGCGCCTTGGCCTTCGTGAACACGCGGCCCGCACCGTCGCCCAGCGGTTCGGGCGTGCGTGCCTGCAGCGCGAACCACTTGTCGATGACCAGCGCTTCGCCCTTGAAGATCTCGTGGAAGCGCGCCAGCGCCGGCTCGGCCAGCTCGGCATGCGCTTCGACCAGCGCGCTCAGGGCGCCCAGCCGCTCAGTCATGTTGCCGGCGTCCTTGAAGCGCTGGTAGGCCTTGCCGGGCCACACCGTGTCGCCTTGCGCCTGCGCGTCGACGAGGATCATTGCCAGCGCCAAATTGGCCAGCGAGCGGCGGCCGGCCGACGCCGGGTCGGGCGAGTAGCCGCCGCGCACCTGGTGCGCCTCCCAGGCCCACTCCCAGTCGTCGCGCAACGCTCGCGCGAGCTCGCGCTTCATCGTCTCGCGGGCACGGTGGATGTGCTGCGGGTCGACGGCGGTGAGCTGCTCGGCGATGTAGCCTTCGCTGGGCAGCGTGAGCACCAGTTCCTTGAATGCGGCATCGAGCGTCGGGTGGCGCAGCGCGCCGCGCATCGCGTCGACGAAGGCCTCATCGACCTCCGGCTCGGCACCGGTGCGCACTGCGGTGAGCAGGCGTGCCAATGCCAGGCGCTGGCCGGCTTCCCAGCGGTTGAAGGGGTCGGCGTCATGCGCGAGCAGCGTGAGCAACTCCGCATCGTGCAGGCTGTCGACCAGGTGCACCGGTGCGGAGAACCCGCGCAGCAGCGACGGCACCGGCTCGACCTCGACATTGACGAAGGTGTAGTAGGTGTGCGCCTCGTCGAGCACCAGCACGCGTTCGGTGCCCACCGGCGCCGCCTCGCCCTCGAGCTGCAAGGGCAGGGCGCTGCCGTCGCGGCCAACCAGGCCCATCGCCACCGGGATCACGAAGGGCTGCTTCAGCGGCTGCCCCGGCGACGGCTCGCTGTGCTGCTCGAGGCCCAGCGTGTAGGTGCGGCTGGGCGCGTCGTAGCGGCCGCGCGCCGTGAGCTTGGGCGTGCCGGCTTGCGCATACCAGCGCTTGAAGGTGGCGAGCTTGTCGGCCAGCGCGCTGCCCGGGTTGGCATCGGCAATGGCCTGCGCGAAGTCGTCGCAGGTCACGGCGTGGCCGTCGTGGCGCTCGAAGTACAGCGTGATGCCGCGCGCGAAGCCTTCGCGGCCGACCAGCGTCTGCATCATGCGCACCACCTCCGCGCCCTTCTCGTAGACGGTGGAGGTGTAGAAGTTGTTGATCTCGATGTAGGTGTCGGGGCGCACCGGGTGCGCCATCGGGCCGGCATCCTCGGGGAACTGCATCTGGCGCAGTTGCCGCACGTCCTCGATGCGCTTGACGGCCCGCGCGCTCGCGTTGCCCGCCATGTCCATGCTGAATTCCTGGTCGCGGAAGACCGTGAGGCCCTCCTTCAGGCTCAGCTGGAACCAGTCGCGGCAGGTGATGCGGTTGCCCGTCCAGTTGTGGAAGTACTCGTGGCCGACCACGCTTTCGATGGCGGAGAAGTCGCCGTCGGTGGCGGTGGCCGGGTTGGCGAGAACGAACTTCGTGTTGAAGATGTTCAGGCCCTTGTTCTCCATCGCGCCCATGTTGAAATCGCCCACCGCGACGATCATGAAGCGCTCGAGGTCCAGCGGCAGCTTGAAGCGCGCTTCGTCCCACACCACCGAGGCAACCAGCGAGTTCATCGCATGCTCGGTCTTGTCGAGGTCGCCGCGGCGCACGTAGACCTGCAGCAGATGATCCTTGCCCGAGCGCGTGCGCACCCATTGCTCGCGCGCCACGAGGTCGGCCGCGACCAGCGCGAACAGATAGCTCGGCTTGGGGAAGGGGTCGTGCCACTTCGCATAGTGGCGTCCGTTGTCGAGCTCGCCTTGCTCGACCAGGTTGCCGTTGGACAGCAGCACTGGGTACTTCGCCTTGTCGCCGCGCAAGGTGACGGTGTAGACCGCCATCACGTCGGGCCGGTCGAGGAAGTAGGTGATGCGGCGGAAGCCCTCGGCCTCGCACTGCGTGAAGAAGCCGCCGCCCGAGGTGTACAGCCCCGACAGGTGCGTGTTCTTCTCCGGCGCGATGGTGTTGCGGATCTCCAGCGTGAACGCGCCTTCGGCCGGCGGGTTGTCGATGATGAGCGCGCCGTCTTCATGGCGGAAGCTCACGCTCTCGCCGTTGATCAGCACGCGCAGCAGGTTCAGTTCCTCGCCGTGGAGCTTCAGCGCCTGCGCCGCGCTGCCCGCATTGCGCTCGAGCTGCATGCGGCTCACGACGATGGTCTTCACCGGGTCGAGGTCGAACGTCAGGTCGACGGTGCGGATCCAGTAGGCGGGGGCGGTGTAGTCCTCGCGGCGGATCGGAGTGTTTTGTCCTTCGCGCATGGCTTGTCTCTCTTGTTCAGACGCCTTGTTTGAGGCTTGCGGCGATGAAGGCATCGAGGTCGCCGTCGAGCACCTTTTGCGTGTTGCTGATCTCGACGTTGGTGCGCAGGTCCTTGATGCGGCTCTGGTCGAGCACGTAGCTGCGGATCTGGTGGCCCCAGCCGACGTCGGTCTTGGAGTCTTCGAGCTTCTGCTGCTCGGCCATCTGCTTGCGCATCTCGTGCTCATACAGGCGCGAGCGCAGCATCTGCCAGGCCTCGTCGCGGTTGCGGTGCTGGGAACGATCGTTCTGGCACTGCACGACGATGCCGGTGGGGATGTGCGTGAGGCGCACCGCCGAGTCGGTCTTGTTGATGTGCTGGCCGCCGGCGCCGGAGGCGCGGAAGGTGTCGGTGCGCACGTCGGCCGGGTTGATGTCGATCTCGATCGAGTCGTCGACCTCGGGGTAGACGAACAGGCTCGCGAAGCTCGTGTGGCGGCCGCCCGACGAATCGAAGGGGCTCTTGCGCACCAGGCGGTGCACGCCGGTCTCGGTGCGCAGCAGGCCGAAGGCATAGTCACCCTCGACCTTGATCGTCGCCGAGCGGATGCCGGCCACGTCGCCCTCGGTCTCTTCCATCACCTCGGCCTTGAAGCCCTTGCGCTCGCAGTACTTGAGGTACTGGCGCAACAGCATGCTGGCCCAGTCGCAAGCCTCGGTGCCGCCGGCGCCGGCCTGGATGTCGATGAAGCAGTTGCTCGGGTCCGCCGGGTTGTTGAACATGCGGCGGAACTCGAGCTGATCGACGATCTCGCGCAGCTTGTGCGCCTCGGCCTCGATCGCCATCAGGCCGTCGACATCGCCGTCGGCCTTGGACATCTCGAAGAGTTCGGTGTTGTCGGAGAGGTTGCTGCTGAGGTGGTCGATGGTCTCGACCACGGTTTCCAGCGCCTTCTTCTCGCGGCCCAGTTCCTGGGCGCGCTTGGGTTCGTTCCACACGCTCGGGTTCTCGAGCGCGGCGTTGACTTCGTTCAGCCGCAGTGCCTTGCGGTCGTAGTCAAAGATACCCCCGGAGCTGCTCGGTACGGGCGCTCAGGTCGGCGAGCAGCGTGCCGATCGAGTTGATGCGTTCGATGTCCATGATGGTCTGGTGCGGGAAAGCGGGCATTTTCGCATGGGCACCCCCTAGGCTCCGCAGCGCCGGGCCGCCCCAAGCAAGGAGCCACCCTCTCGGAGGGTGGTCGCGGTACCCCGCGACCGGGTGGCATCATCTAGGGTAATTCCGGGGCGGAGTTGCCCGAGCAGGGCTGCGTTTCGTCAGTAGGCTGTAAGCCGCGGCGAACGAAAGTCCGCGTCAAGCAGGATGAGCAAGACCATACTGATTGCCGACGACGAGCCCAGCATCGTCGTCTCGCTTGAATATCTGCTCGAGCATGGTGGCTACGAGGTCCGGGTTGCACGGGACGGCGAAGAAGCGCTGGCGGCCGTGGAAAAGTTCCATCCCGATCTCGTGCTGCTGGATGTCATGCTGCCGCGGATGAATGGCTTCGAGGTGTGCCAGAAGGTCCGCGAATCGCCGGACCTGAGCGGCACGCGCATCGTCATGTTGACCGCCAAGGGGCGGGACGTTGAAATCAGCAAGGGGCTCGCGCTCGGCGCGGACGCCTACGTGACCAAGCCGTTCTCCACGCGGGAACTGATGGCCACGATCAGCAAGTTGCTAGAGGGGAAGTGATCGTTCAACAGCGTCGGCGGCACGTCGATCGCACAATGAGAGGAGTTTCCATGGCTAACGCAAGCACCTTGGCGGCGACGGGCGACCGAGGTATGACCCGGGACGAACGCAAGGTCATCTTCGCGTCGTCTCTGGGCACGGTTTTCGAGTGGTACGACTTCTACCTGTATGGTTCGCTCGCCGCGATCATCAGCCGGCAGTTCTTCGCTGGCGTCAACGAGACCACGTCCTTCATCTTTGCGCTGCTGGCCTTCGCGGCCGGCTTCGCGGTGCGGCCCTTCGGCGCGATCATCTTCGGCCGCCTGGGCGACATGATCGGCCGCAAGTACACCTTCCTCATCACGATCCTGATCATGGGCCTGTCCACCGCCATCGTGGGCATGCTGCCGAGCTACGCGTCGATCGGCGTGGCGGCGCCCATCATCCTGATCTCGCTGCGCCTGCTGCAGGGTCTGGCGCTGGGCGGTGAATACGGCGGTGCGGCCACCTATGTTGCCGAGCACGCGCCCACCGGCAAGCGCGGCTACTACACGAGCTTCATCCAGACCACGGCGACGCTCGGGCTGTTCCTTTCGCTGCTGATCATCCTCGGGTGCCGTCTGGCGATGGGCAAGGACTTCGACGACTGGGGCTGGCGCATCCCGTTCCTGCTGTCGATCCTGCTGCTGGCGATCTCGGTCTACATCCGCCTGCAGCTCAATGAGTCGCCGGTGTTCAAGAAGATGAAGGAGGAGGGCAAGGCCTCGCGCGCGCCGCTGACCGAATCGTTCCTGCGCTGGCCGAACCTGAAGATCGTGATCCTGATCCTGCTCGGCGGCACCGCAGGGCAGGCCGTCGTCTGGTACACGGGCCAGTTCTATGCGCTGTTCTTCCTGCTGCAGACGCTGAAGGTCGACCCGACCACGGCCAACCTGCTGATTGCCGGCTCGCTGGCCATCGGCACGCCGTTCTTCATCGTGTTCGGCTGGCTGTCCGACAAGATCGGCCGCAAGCCCATCATCATGGTCGGCTGCCTGTTGGCCGCGGTGACCTACTTCCCCATCTTCAAGGCGCTGACGCAGTACGCGAACCCCGCGATCTTCGAGGCGCAGGCGAAGAATCCGGTGACCGTGGTGGCCGACCCGGCGCAGTGCTCGTTCCAGTTCGACCCGGTCGGCAAGGCCAAATTCACCAGCTCGTGCGACATCGCCAAGAGCGCGATGGCCAAGCGCGCCATCAACTACAGCAACGAGGCGGCTCCGGCGGGCACGGTCGCTTCGATCAAGATCGGCAGCACCACGCTGGCCGCGTTCGACGGCACCACGCTGCCGGCCGCCGATTTCAAGGCGAAGTTCGGCGCGTTCGACAAGTCGGTGACCGACGCGATCAAGGCGGCCGGCTACCCGACCAAGGCCGACCCGGACAAGATCAACTACCCGATGGTGGTGCTGCTGCTGACGATCCTCGTCATCTACGTGACGATGGTCTACGGGCCGATTGCCGCGTGGCTGGTCGAGCTGTTCCCCACGCGCATCCGCTACACGTCGATGTCGCTGCCCTATCACATCGGCAACGGCTGGTTCGGCGGCTTCCTGCCGACCACGGCCTTCGCGATGGTGGCAGCCACCGGCGACATCTACTACGGGCTGTGGTACCCGATCGTGGTGTCGATCATGACGGCCGTGCTGGGCACCTTCTTCCTGCCCGAGACCAAGGACCGCGATATCCACCACGACAGCTAAAGCCAGCGCTAGAGTGCCGTGAGGCCTGGCGCCTCACGGCACGACGATGAAGCTGGCTCTGCTCGCGGACATCCACAGCAATCTGGAAGCGCTGAGCGCCTGCCTGGAGCACGCGCAGGCCCAGGGGGCGCAGCGCTTCGCCTTTCTCGGCGACCTGGTGGGCTACGGTGCCGATCCCGGTGCGGTCATCGACCTGATCGCGCAGCACGCGGAACGGGGAGCCGTGGTGGTGCTGGGCAACCACGACGCGGCCGTGCTGGGCCGCCCCATCGACCCGATGACCGCGAGTGCGCAAGCCGCGATCGACTGGACGCGCACGCGCCTGACAGCGAGGCAACGGGCCTTTCTCGATGCGCTGCCGCTGCTGGTGCGTGAGGACGACTGTGTGTTCGTGCATGCCAGCGCGCACGGCCCCGAGCAGTGGGACTACATCACCGGTGAGGTCCAGGCCCAGGCCAGCATGCGCGCGGCGAAGGCCACCTACATCTTCTGCGGCCATGTGCACAAGCAGGTGCTGTACTACATCGGCGCCGGCGGTCGGCCGATTCCCTTCGAGCCGGTACCCGGCAGCCCGATCCCGATCGGGCGCCATCGTCGCTGGCTGGCCATCGTCGGCTCGGCCGGCCAGCCGCGCGACGGCAATCCCGACGCCTGCTACGCGCTGGCCGACCTGGAGCGCGCCCGCATGACCTTCTTTCGCGTGGCCTACGACTACGCCGCCGCGGCGAAGAAGATCCGGGCCGCGGGCCTGCCCGAGCGGCTGGCGTGGCGGCTCGAACATGGCGAATAGACCGGCCGGCGCGCCGCCCCGCGAAGGCGACGAGCTCGACGGCTTTCGCCTGGGGCCCAGGATTCACCTCGGCGGCATGGCGGCGATCCATCGCCTGGTCGGGCCGAAGGGGCCGCTGCCGCTGGTCATGAAGATCCCGCGGCTGGGTATCGGCGAGCCGGCGTCCAACGTCATCAGCTTCGAGGTCGAGCGCATGGTGCTGGGCGTGCTGTCGGGGCGGCAAGTGCCGCGGCTGATCTGCACTGGCGACGTGGAGACGCGGCCGTATCTAGTGATGGAATACGTCGAAGGCCCGCCGCTGGAAGACTGGGTGGTGCGCGCGCCGCTGCCGCCGCAGGAGGTGGCCCGCCTGGGCGCGGCCGCGGCCTCGTCGCTGTACGAGCTGCACAAGCAGGACGTGGTGCACCTGGATGTGAAGCCGGCCAATGTGTTGATGCGCCCCGACGGCACGGCCGTGTTGATCGACTTCGGCCTCGCCCATCACAGCCGCTTCCCCGACCTGCTGGCCGAGGAGTTCCGCATGCCCGTGGGCAACTGGCCCTACATGGCGCCGGAGCAGATCCTCGGCGTGCGCTGCGATCCGCGCAGCGACGTCTATGCGCTCGGTGTGATCCTCTACGAGCTGACGACCGGGCGTCTACCGTTCGGCATGCCGACGTCGATGCGCCGTCTGCGCCAGCGCTTGTCGCGCGACCCCGTGCCGCCGCGCGCGCTCGTGCCCGACACGCCCGAGTGGTTGCAGGAGGTCACGCTGCGCTGCCTGGAGGTGCAAGCAGCGAACCGCTACGCGTCGGCGGCGCAGATCGCGTTCGACTTGAGCCATCACGATCAGGTCGTGATCAGCGAGCGCGGCCGGCGGCTGCGCGGCGCGGGCTGGGCCGTGCGTCTGCGGCGCTGGCTGTGGGCGGCGGGGTACGAGCCCGGCCCTTGCCCGCCGGCATCGGTGCAGGTCAACGTCGCGCCCATCGTGCTGGTGGCCATTGCCACCACGCACACCGACGAGGCGGTGTTCGAGGCGCTGCGCGAGGCCACGCGGCGGCTGATCGCCGCGGAGAACCAGTGCCGCATCGCCTGCGTCACCGTGACCCCGCCGGAGCCGGCGCTCGGCGCCGAGCGCATCGAGGACGCCGCCACCAGCGTGCACATCCGCCACCTCGTGCAGCTGCGGCACTGGGCCAAGCCGCTGCAGTTGCCCGAAGAGCGGCTGACCTTCCACGTGATCGAGTCGAGCGCGCCGGCGGCCGCGCTGATCGAATACGCGAAGGCCAACCAGGTCGACCAGATCCTCATCGGCGCGCCGCCGCCGCGCGGCCTGACGCCGTGGCGCGGCAGCATCGCGTCGCAGGTGATGGCCGAGGCTTCATGCAGCGTGACGGTCGTACGCCCGAGGGCGGGTACCGAGAGCCCGGTCGAATGACTGTGCGTGCAGGCGTCACGGTGCCGCGCGGCAACTCAGGGTTAGTCCGGGTGGGAACTGTCAGCATGTACCGGATGCTGTCGTCGACGACGTTGAAGCCAACTGCTGCGATGCAACCGAAAGAGACTCACCACCGCTACTGGCAGAAGAACCTCAGGATCACCGGCGCGCTCCTGGTGATCTGGTTCCTCGTGACGTTCGGGGTCGGGTACTTCGCCCGCGACCTGGACTTCAAGTTCTTCGGCTGGCCGTTCAGCTTCTGGGTTGGCGCGCAGGGCGCGCTGATCGTCTACGTGTTGATCATCTGGTACTACGCACGCGTGATGGACAAGCTCGACCGGGAACACGGCGTCGCCGAGGAGGAATGACGTGGCCGGCGCCGACCACGAAAGGTAGTACGCTGGGATCATGGTCGCGCAACGGCTGGTCGCACTGTTCGTGCTCGGGTGCTTGCTCTTCAGCTACCCGCTGCTGTCGCTGTTCAACACCGGCGGCACGCTGTGGGGCATTCCCTTGCTCTACGTCTACCTGTTCGGGGCCTGGGGCGTGCTCATCGCGCTGATGGTGCTCGTCGTCGAGAAGTCGAGATAGGCCGCATGCTTCTCGCCGGCGTCATCCTGATCACCTCGTTTGCCTACCTGGGCGTGCTGTTCGCCATTGCCTACTACGGCGACAAGCGCGCTGATGCCGGCCGCTCGATCATCGCCAACCCGACGATCTATGCGCTGTCGATGGCGGTGTATGCCACCTCGTGGACCTTCTACGGCAGCGTCGGCCGCGCGGCGGCCAGCGGCGTGGGTTTCCTGCCGATCTACCTCGGCCCCACCTTGATGGCCGCGCTGTGGTGGCTGGTGCTGCGCAAGATGATCCGCATCAGCAAGGTCAACCGCATCACGTCGATCGCCGACTTCATCGCCGCGCGCTACGGCAAGAGCGCGCTGCTCGGCGGGCTGGTCACGGTGATCGCGGTGATCGGCATCATTCCCTACATCGCGCTGCAGCTGAAGGCAGTGTCGGCGAGCTTCCTCATCCTGCTGCAGTACCCGGCAGTGGTGATGCCGCCCAAGGGCCATCCGGTGGTGCTGTGGCAGGACACGGCGCTGTACGTGGCGCTGCTGCTGGCCGCCTTCACGGTGCTGTTCGGCACGCGCCACCTCGATGCCACCGAGCGCCACGAGGGCATGGTGGCGGCCATCGCGTTCGAGTCGCTGGTCAAGCTGCTGGCCTTCATTGCGGTCGGCGTGTTCGTCACCTTCGGGCTGTACGGCGGCTTTGCCGATCTGTTCGAGCAGGCCGCGCAGCTGCCGCGCGCGACCCAGTTGCTCACGCTGGGCGGCCCGGCCGGCACCTATGGCTCGTGGATCGGGCTGATCCTGCTGTCGATGCTGTCCATCCTGTTCCTGCCGCGGCAGTTCCAGATCAGCGTGGTGGAGAACGTCAACGAGAACCACCTGTCCAAGGCGGTCTGGCTGTTCCCGCTGTACCTGTTCGCCATCAACATCTTCGTGCTGCCCATCACCTTCGCCGGGCTGATGCATTTCCACGGCGGCCAGGTCGATGCCGACACCTTCGTGCTCACGCTGCCGATGGCGCACGGCCGGGAGGCGCTGGCGCTGTTCGCCTTCATCGGCGGGCTGTCGGCGGCCACCGGCATGGTCATCGTCGAGACCATTGCCTTGTCGACGATGATCTGCAACGACCTGGTGATGCCCGTGCTGCTGCGCTGGCAGGCGCGGCGCTTGAGCGAGCGCAGCGATCTCTCCGGCCTGCTGCTGGGCATCCGCCGCGGGGCCATCGTCGTGCTGATGATGCTTGGCTACGTGTACTACCGCGCGGCCGGCGAGGCCTATGCGCTGGTGTCGATCGGCCTCGTGTCCTTCGCCGCGGTGGCGCAGTTCGCGCCGGCCATGCTCGGCGGCATGTACTGGAAGCAGGGCACGCACACCGGCGCCTTCAGCGGCCTCACGCTCGGCTTCGCGCTGTGGGCCTACACGCTGCTGCTGCCTTCGTTCGCCAAGTCGGGCTGGCTGCCGATCTCCTTCATCCAGCAAGGGCCCTTCGGCATCGAGTGGCTCAAGCCGCTGTCGCTGTTCGGCCTCAAAGGGCTGGACGACATCTCGCACTCGCTGTTCTGGAGCCTGCTCGCCAACGTGGGGGGCTATGTCACGGTGTCGTTGCTGGGGCGGCCGAGCATCCGCGAGCATGCGCAGGCGCTGCTCTTCGTCGACGTGTTCCGCACCACGCGCCGGCGCTCCAACCCGTGGCGGGGCAGCGCGTCGCTGCAGGACATGCTCACGCTCGTCGGCCGCTTCCTCGGGCCGCAGCGCGCCGAGGAGGCCTTTGCCGGCTACGCCGCCAGTCGAGGCGCGAAGTCGCTGCGCGAGATCGAGCCCGATGCCGAGCTGGTGCGCTTTGCCGAGACGCAGCTCGCCGGCGCGATCGGTGCGTCGTCGGCCCGCGTGATGCTGGCCTCGGTGGTGAAGGAGGAGCCGCTGTCGATGGACGAGGTGCTGAACATCCTCGACGAGGCCTCGCAGCTCATCACCTACAGCCACCAGCTGGAGCAGAAGTCGCAGCAGCTCGAGGCCGCCACAAGCGAGCTGCGCGCCGCCAACGAGCGCCTGAAGGAACTCGACCGCATGAAGGACGACTTCATCTCCACGGTGACGCACGAGCTGCGCACGCCGCTCACGTCGATCCGCGCCTTCTCGGAGATCCTGCAGGGCGACCCGCGGCTCACCTTGGCCAAGCGCGAGGAGTTCATCGGCATCATCGTCAAGGAGAGCGAGCGCCTGTCGCGGCTGATCAACCAGGTGCTGGACCTGTCCAAGCTGGAATCGGGCCGCGCCGAATGGCACTCCGCCGAGCTCGACCTGCGGGACGTGATCGAGGACTCGGTGTCGACCACGCAGCCGCTGCTGCGCGAGCACGGCGTCGAACTCATGCTGGACCTGCCCGAGCGCGCCCCACAGCTGCGCGTCGATCGCGACCGGCTCAAGCAGGTGATGCTCAACCTGATCTCCAACGCGGTGAAGTTCTGCGACCGGCGCGACGGGCGCATCGCCATCGCGCTGCACGTGCTGCCCGAGGCGCTGCGCGTGGACGTGCGCGACAACGGCGCCGGCATCGACCCGGCCGACCACGAGACCATCTTCGAGAAGTTCCGCCAGGTCGGCGACACGCTCACCGAGAAGCCGCAGGGCACGGGCCTCGGTCTGCCGATCAGCCGGCAGATCGTCGAGCACTTCGGCGGCACACTGTGGGTCGAGAGCGCCCGCGGGCAGGGCTCGACCTTCTCGTTCATGCTGCCCCTGCATCCGCAGGTCGCGCAGGGTACGGCTTCACCGGCTTCGGAGATGACTGCATGAAGACCATTCTCATCGCCGACGATGAGCCCAACATCGTGATCTCGCTGGAGTACCTGCTGCAGCGCGAGGGCTACCGCGTCGAAGTGGCGCGCGACGGCGACGAGGCCTTGCAGGCGTTCCAGCGGCAGGTGCCCGACCTCGTGCTGCTGGACGTGATGATGCCGCGCCTGTCGGGCTACGACGTGTGCCAGAAGATCCGCGAGAACGCTGCCTGGAGCGGCACGCGCATCGTGATGCTCACCGCCCGCGGCCGCGAGATCGAGGTGGCCAAGGGTCTGGCGCTGGGCGCCGACGCCTACATCACCAAGCCCTTCTCGACCCAGGACCTGCTGACGCAGGTGCGGGCGCAACTCGAGCGATAAGTGCCGTGGCGTTGAGCAGTGTGCCGAGGCCATGCACCGGCTCGATGCGACCCGGGCCGGACCA
>VBDL01000770.1 GCA_005884255.1 Betaproteobacteria bacterium
CGCCTCGGCGTCCGTCACCTCCGCGGTGGAGATGATGGCCGGCATGTTGAGGTAGCTCTGTGCCGACGGCGCCGGGCCGATGCACACCGCCTCGTCGGCCAGCTTGACGTATTTCGCCTCGCGATCAGCCTCGGAGTAGACGACCACCGACTTCACGCCCAGTTCGCGGCACGCTCGCTGAATGCGAAGGGCAATCTCGCCGCGATTGGCGATGAGGATCTTCTTGAACATCGCTGCTTCGCCTTACTCGATGACGAACAGCGGCTGTCCGAACTCCACGGCCTGGCCGTTCTCGACGAGGATCTTCGTGACCGTGCCGGACTTGTCGGCCTCGATCTCGTTCATGATCTTCATCGCTTCGATGATGCAGATCGGCTCGCCTTCCTTGATCGCCGACCCGACTTCGACGAAGGCCTTGGCGCCCGGGCTGGCCGAGCGGTAAAAGGTGCCGACCATCGGCGACTTGACGATGTGGCCGGTCTCCACCGGCGTGGCCGGGGCCGCGGCCAATGCCGGGCCCGCGGGTGCCGCAGCGGCCAGCCCGGCGGGCGCGGCCATCGGTGCCGCGCCCATCGGCGCCATCACCATGGGCGCGGCCGGGCTGGCCTTGACGATGCGTACCTTGCCGTCGGCCTCGGTGATCTCCAGCTCGGAGACGTTCGACTCCGACACCAGGTCGATCAGCGTCTTCAGTTTGCGCAGATCCATGGGTTCCACCTCCAGTTGTGGTTCGTGTTGAGTCGCCGCACCGTCTTTCGCAGACGGTCCCAAGGGCGCTCGAGGTTAGGAAATCAGGCCTACTTCGACCGGCGCGACAACGCGTATTCCAGCGCCAGCCGATAGCCCAGCGGGCCGAGGCCGCAGATCACGCCATCGGCCAGGTCTGAAAAGTAGGAGTGATGGCGGAACGGCTCACGCTTGTGGACGTTCGACAAATGCACTTCGACGAAGGGCAGCTTCACGGCGGCCAGCGCATCGCGCAGGCCCACGCTGGTGTGCGTGAGCGCGGCCGGATTGATGATGATGAAGTCGGTGCCGTCGCCTGCCGCGGCCTGCACGCGGTCGATCAGCGCGCCGTCGTGGTTGCTCTGGAAAGATTGCAGCGCCGCGCCGGCAACACCGGCCATTTGCGAAAGATCAGCGTCGATCTGCGACAAAGTCGTCGAACCATAAATACCTGGCTCGCGACTGCCGAGCAGGTTGAGGTTCGGACCGTGAAGCACCAGGACTTGCATCAGCACTGCTACCGGGAGCGAAGATCGCCGCCGGTTCGATTGGAAAGGGCGAACTTTACGCCCTTTTGCTGATGTTTTAGGTGATTCTCTCAAAAAAACCAAGTGGCCCGCGCACCTACAGCTTTTGCGCCTGCGCGGCAAGCTCGGCGTAGCCGGTTTCGCCCAGTTTGTGCCAGCGCGGCGTGCCTTGTGCGTCGAAGATCACCGTGAAGGGCAAGGCGCCCTGCAGGTTGCCGAGCTCGATGGCCACGTCGGTGCCATCCAGTCCGCCAAGCGCCACCGGAAAACTCAGCGGCAGCTTGGCCAGGAACTCGCGCACCGGCGCCGCCTTGTCCAGCGCCAGCCCGAGCACCTGCCAGCCCTTGGGCTGGAACTCGCGGTGGAAGCGATCGATCTGCGGCAGTTCCTTCAGGCACGGCGCGCACCACGTGGCCCAGAAGTTGAGCACCAGCGGCCGGCCGCGCAGGCTGGACATCGCGAGCTCGCTGCCATCCGGCCGCGCAAAACTGCGCCTGCGCTTCCTGCCCGTGGTTGCGGCGCCAGGCCCAGCCCGCACCGGCGCCACTGGCCACGAGCGCTACGCCGCCGAAGAGCAGCGCACGCCGCCCGGTCTTGGTCATGCTTGGTCCTCCAACAGGCGGCGCACTGCCGGTTCGTTGCCGCGCAGCGTGCGCCCTTGCGCATCGGGCTTCAGCGCACCGCGCAGCTCGTCGAGATCACGCACGGCGAGATGCATGGTGACCGTCTCGCCCAGCTCGCGGCACGGTGCGGCGCAGCTCAGCACCTCGAGCGGCTCACCGCCATTGCTGCGCGCCGCGCCGCTGACTTCGTAGCGCAGGTTCTGGTTGATGAGGGCGATCTCCGCGCTCTTCGGGTCGTCGCAGTACAGATCGATGTGCACGCTGGACAGCCGCGTCGCGGTGCCGCGCCACACGGCGCCGCTCAGGTGCGGGCGGAACTCGGTGAGACGTGCCATCCACTCGAGCGCCAGGCGCCGCAGCGCGGCCAGCTCCTGCGGCTGGGTGTCGGCGCAGAACAGTTGGAGGTAGGCGCGCACCTCGTCTTCGACCGCGTCGTTGCTCGGCAGTTCGCCCGTTCGAACGCGATGGCCACCGAGCGCACGCGCGGCCTTGCGCTTGGCGGGGCCGTACTCCATGCCTTCTTCGACGACCAGCCGCGCTGCCGCACTGGCCAGCTCTTCCGTCAAGCTCGGCGTCATGCTCAGAATTGTGTCAGGGCAGATCGACGGCTGCCATGCGCGCGACGATTGTCCCGGCGCGGCCGCTGACATAGGGCGAGTCCGGGCGCTTCTCGAAGCGCTTGGGCGCCGGGAGCATCACCGCCAAACGCGCCGCCGGGTAGGCGCCGAGCTGCGCCGCGTCGACGTGAAAGTAGTGGCGCGCCGCGGCCTGCGCGCCGAACACGCCTTCGCCCCACTCGACGTTGTTCAGGTAGATCTCGAGGATGCGCTGCTTCGGCAGCATCGCCTCGAGCATGAAGGTGAGAAGGAACTCCTGGCCCTTGCGCGGCAGGCTGCGCTCGCCGTCGAGGAACAGGTTCTTCGCCAGCTGCTGCGTGATGGTCGAGCCGCCGATGACCTCGGCTGTGACCGCCTTGGCGCCGTGGCGCTGCGCGAGCCGCTCGTTGATGCGTTCGGCGCGGGCCTGCGCGCGCACATTCTTCTCCCAGGCCTTTTCCAGCGCCTCCCAATCGACGCAGCTGTGGTCGGTGAAGGCGGCGTCCTCGCTGGCGATGACCGCTCGCTTCAGGTGGGAGGAGATGCGCTCGTAGCCGACCCATTGCTGGCTCCATAGCAGCCGGTGCTGCTGCGTGAGCAGGCGCCACGCCTCGCTGCGCTGGAAGCTGGTGGACTGCGGATCGACGGCCAGCATCAGCGCGATGCGCAGTGCGAAGTACAGCTGCAGCGCCAGCACCGACAGCGCCAGCAGCGCGATGAAGCGCAGCAGCTGCTGCCAGCCGGCGCGGATCATTGGTGCACCCTCCCGCTGCGCGGGGTCCCTCCGGGAGGGACGTCGCGCCCCCTTCGGAGCGGCCGTGCGGGGGCGCTCATGCCGTCAAGCGCTCGCGCAGGCGCGCCAGCACGGGCGCGGTGTCCGGCCGCAGGCCGCGCCATAAGAAGAAGGCCTCGGCCGCCTGCTCGACGAGCATGCCCAGTCCGTCGCGCGCGGCCGCACCATGCGCGGTGGCCCAGGTCATGAAGCCGGCGGCGGCCGGGCCGTACATCAGATCGACCGCCAGCGCGCCGGGCGCCAGCACCGCGGCGCTCACCGGCACGCCCGCGCCCTGCAGGCTGGTGGCGCTGGCGTTGAGCACGACGTCGTAGTGCTCGCCGCAGCCGCCCAGCGGTGCGGCGTGCAGCGCCGTGGCGCGCCCAGTCGCCAGCGCCGCGTGGCGAAGCACCAGCTCGTCGGCGCGTGACAGCGTGCGGTTGGCCACCACCACCGACGCCGGCGCCGCTTCGAGCAGCGGGCCCAGCACACCGGCCGCGGCGCCGCCGGCACCGATCAGCAGCACGCGCCGGCCGGCCAGTGCGACCCCGGCATTGCGCTCGATGTCGCGCACCAAGCCGATGCCGTCGGTGTTGTCGGCCAGCCAGCCGCCGTCGGCTTCGGCATCGAAGCGCAGTACGTTGGCCGCTTGCGCGAGCGCGGCACGCGCCGTGTGGCGCGGCGCGAGCCTGAAGGCGTCGAACTTGAACGGCACCGTGATGTTGCAGCCGCGGCCGCCTTCGCCGGCAAAGCGGCGCACCGTGGCCTCGAAGGCATCGAGCGGGCTGAGCACGCGGCTGTAC
>VBDL01000028.1 GCA_005884255.1 Betaproteobacteria bacterium
TTGCGCATGTCGACGCCGTTGTTGCGGATGAACTGACGGGGCTCGGCGATGCGCCACTTCACGAGCCAATCGATCACCAGGCTCTTCTTCTCGGCGGTGAAGATCGGGCGCGATTCGGGGCTGTCCAGCGTCTGCACGCGGCGATCGAGCAGCGCCACGGTCTGCACCAGCGGCAGCTTGGCCTTCAGCCCCGGCTCGACGATGACTTCCTTGATTTCACCGAAGGTGTAGACGACCGCGAGGTGCTTCTGGTCGACGATGAAGAGGGTCGACGCCACGAGCATCAGCGCGAGCAGCGCGGCGGCGACGATGAGTCCGATGCGGTTCATGTTGGTTTTCTTCGTGGATCGGAATCAGCGGCCTTCGCGGTCGCGGCCGCGCTGGTTCTCGCGTGAGCGCACGTCGGTAGGCAGCGCGGTGCTGCTGGTGCTGTCGCTGGCGGGCGGCGTGGCGGCCGGCGGCTGAGTGAGGCCCGGCGCGCCCGCCGCCTGCTGCAGCAGCTTGTCCAGCGGCAGGTACAGCAGGTTCGAGCCGCTGCGGATGTCGACCATCACCTTCGAGACGTTGCTGTACACGTTCTGCATCGTCTCGAGGTACATGCGGTCGCGCGTCACCCCCGGTGCCTTCTGGTACTCACCCAGCACCTGGCGGAAGCGCTGCGCGTCGCCCTCGGCCTGCGCGACGATGCGCGACCTGTAGCCTTCGGCCTCGGCGCGCAGGCGCGCCGCCGAGCCCTGCGCCTTGGGGATCACGTCGCTGGCATAGGCCTGGCCTTCGTTCTTGAAGCGGTCGCGGTCGGCATTGGCCTTGAAGGCGTCGTTGAAGGCCGCCTGCACCTGCTCTGGCACCTGCACGCTCTGCACGTTGACGTTGACGATCAGGATGCCCGCCTTCAAGCGGTCGAGTTGCACCTGCACCGACTTCACCAGATCGGCGGCGAGCGCATCGCGCTGTTCGTACAGCACCGAATCGACCTTGCTGCGGCCGACGGTCTCGCGCACCGCCGATTCTGCGGCGAGCACCACCGCTTCGTCGGGATTGGCGTTCTGGAACAGGAAGTCCGGCGCGTTCTTCAGCCGGTATTGCACGGTGAAGCGAATGTCGACGATGTTCTCGTCCTGCGTCAGCATCGACGAATCGCGCAGCCCCGTGGCCTGCACCACCGTGTTGCGGCCGACCTCGACCGAGCGCAGCTGCGTCACCGGCACCGTCTCGTGGGCCTGGAACGGATATGGCAGGCGCCACTGGAAGCCGGCGTCCACCGTGTGGCTGAAGCGCCCGAAGGTGGTGATCACCGCCTGCTGGCCTTCCTGCACGATAAAGACGCCACTGCCGACCCAGATCGCGAGCACGACGAGCGCGACGAGCACGAAGCCGATGCCCGCGCTGCGCGCATCGGGCTGAAAGCCGCCGCCGGAACCGTTGGGCCGCGGCTCGCCGCCGCCCTTGCCGCCGAACAGGCCGCTGAGCTTGCGATTGAAGTCGCGCCACAGCTCGTCGAGATCGGGCGGCCCTTCGTTGCGGTTGTTGAGCATCACGTGCGACCAGGCACGCCGCCCAAGGAAACGCAGGGCCGCTCCCAAGTTTCCTTGGCCCCCTCGGGGGGCCTGACGCGCAGCGGCAGGTTCGGGGGCGTTTGCCTTCGAGGACAGATTCATCATGCGTTGAGGCCGCGCGCGTCGGCCGGCTTTTCTTGTTCTGCGGGCAGCGCCGCGGCGGCGGACTCGGCGATCAGCTCGCGCAGGCGATCGAGGCCGGTGCCGTCGAGCGCGCTGACGAACACGCGCGGCACGCGCATGCCACCGGGGCGCTCGATCCAGTCGACGAGTTGGCGCGGCCGCCGCTCGGGGTCGAGCGCATCGACCTTGTTGTAGACGACGATCTGCGGGATGTCGTGCGCGCCGATCTCATCGAGCACGCGCTCGACCTCGGCGCACTGCTCGTCGAGCACCGGGCTGGACACGTCGACCACGTGCAGCAGCAGGTTGGCATCGGCCGCTTCCTGCAGGGTGGCCTGGAAGGCCTCGACCAGTTTGTGCGGCAGGTCGCGGATGAAGCCGACGGTATCGGACAGCGACACCGAGCGGCCGGCATGCCCGTTGTCACGTGCCACGTACAGCTGCCGCGTGGTGGTGTCCAGCGTCGCGAACAGCTGATCGGCGGCATAGGCACGCGCCTTCACCAGCGCGTTGAACAGCGTGGATTTGCCGGCGTTGGTGTACCCCACCAGTGACACGCGAAACGTGCCGGTGCGCTCGCGGGAGCGGCGCTGCGTGCCGCGCTGGCGCTTCACGCGCTCGAGCCGCGACTTCAGCGACTTGATGCGCTCGCCGATCATGCGGCGGTCCAGCTCGATCTGCGCCTCACCCGGGCCACCGCGATGGCCGACACCGCCGCGCTGGCGTTCCAGGTGGCTCCAGCGGCGCACCAGGCGCGTGGCCAGGTACTGCAGCCGCGCCAGCTCGACCTGCAGCTTGCCCTCATGGCTCTGGGCGCGCGCGGCGAAGATTTCGAGGATCAGCGCCGTGCGATCGGCCACCGGAACGCCGAGATGGCGCTCGAGATTGCGCTGCTGCGCCGGCGACAGTGCCTGGTCGAAGATCACGCCCTGCGCCTGGTGGCTCTCCACCAGCGCCTTGATCTCGTCGGCCTTGCCGGAGCCGACGAAGAGCGCGGCATCGGGCGCCTTGCGGCGTGCCGTCAGGCGCGCCACCGGCTCGTCGCCGGCCGATTCGGCGAGCAGGGCCAGTTCGTCCAGCGTGGGGTCGAAGGACGCGCCCGGCCCCAGGTCGACGCCGACCAGCACGGCACGCGCGGCGTCGCCCGGCTCGGGCATTGGTTCGGAAGAACGCAAGATGGGGGTCGTGACAGGCTCTGGAGCGCCGCCGCCTGCCGCCGTCAGGCCTGCTCGGGCGATTCGGCGGCGTGGAAGTTCACTGCGCGGCCGGGCACCACCGTCGAGATCGCATGCTTGTAGACCATCTGCGTCACCGTGTTTCGAAGCAGCACGACGTACTGGTCGAACGATTCGATGTGGCCCTGCAGCTTGATGCCGTTGACCAGGTAGATCGACACCGGCACGTGCTCTTTGCGCAGCAGGTTGAGGAACGGGTCTTGTAGAAGTTGCCCTTTATTGCTCACGATATTCTCCGTGTTGAGAGACCTAGGTTCGCCACGTTAACACAGCGGGGTGCTGCTGGCCCAGTGGCTACGAATCCTTTTCGATGAAGGGGTTCCGTGACGACTTCATCTCGACGCGCAGCGGCGTTCCCACGAGCTTGAAATGATCGCGGATGCGCCCTTCCAGATAGCGCTTGTAGGCATCGGTGATGTGCTCCAGCGAGTTGCCGTGCACCACGACGACCGGCGGATTCATCCCGCCTTGGTGCGCGTAGCGCAGCTTGGGGCGGAACATGCCCGCGCGCTTGGGCGCCTGGTGCTCCACGGCCTCGTGCACCAGGCGAGTGAGCACCGGCGTGGACATCTTCTTGATCGCCGACGCGTGCGCGTCGCCGATCGCCTTCCACAGCGGACCCAGCCCCTGGCGCTTGATCGCCGAGATGTGCAGGATGGGGGCGAACCTGAGGAACGCAAGCCGCTGCTCGATGGAGCGCTCCAGCATCTGGCGCTGGTAGCTGTCCACTGCGTCCCACTTGTTGACGGCCAGCACCACCGCGCGGCCGGCATCGAGGATGTAGCCGGCGATGTGCGCGTCCTGGTCGGTGACACCTTGCGTGGCATCGAGCAGCAGCACGACGACATGCGCATCGGCGATCGCCTGCAGCGTCTTCACGACCGAGAACTTCTCGATCGCCTCGAACACGCGGCCCTTGCGGCGCAGGCCGGCGGTATCGATCAGCTCGAAGGCCTGGCCGTTGCGCTCGAAGGGCACCATGATGGCGTCGCGCGTGGTGCCCGGCATGTCGAAGGCGACCAGACGCTCCTCGCCGAGCCAGGTGTTGATCAGCGTGCTCTTGCCGACGTTCGGGCGCCCGGCGACGGCCAGGCGGATCGGCGCGCCCTCTTCTGGCTCGCTGGCATCTTCGTCCAGCGGCGGGAAATCGGCCAGCGCGGCCTCCACGAGGCTGCGAATGCCCTGCCCGTGCGCCGCCGACACCGGATGCGGCTCGCCCATGCCGAGCTCGTGGAACTCGGCCAGCAGCGGCGATTCGCTCATGCCTTCGGCCTTGTTCACGGCCAGCAGCACGCGCTTGCTGGCCTGGCGCAGGTAGCGTGCGATGTGCTCGTCCTGCGGCGACAGCCCGCTGCGGATGTCGACGACGAAGATCACCGCATCGGCCTCGGCCACCGCCTGCTTGGCCTGCTTGGCCATCTCGGCAACGACGCCGACCGGCTTCTCCGGCTCGAAGCCGCCGGTGTCGATCACGATGAACTCGCGCTCATCGACGCGCCCGTCGCCATAGTGGCGATCGCGCGTGAGGCCGGCGAAGTCGGCGACAAGCGCGTCGCGGCTCTTCGTCAGGCGGTTGAACAGCGTCGATTTGCCGACATTGGGCCGGCCGACGAGGGCGATGACCGGCTTCATGATGACGGCTTATTCAGGACGAAAGGCGAAGACGCCGCCATTGCGCGTGACCACGGCAATCGTCTTGCCGGCGATCACCGGGGCGGTCACCACCGGCGAGCCGTCGGTCGGCAGGCGCAGCTGCGTGGTGCCGCTGTCGCGCGCCAGGAAGTGCACGTAGCCTTCGAGGTCGCCGAACACGACGCTCTTGCCCGCAGACAGCGGTGCGCTCAGCTCGCGATGCAGCAGGCGCTCGTTGGTCCAGGCGACTTCGCCGTTGGCGGTGCGCCAGGCGGTGATGCGGCCGCTGCCGTCAGCGCCGAAGACGAACTGCTCGTCACCGCCCACGCCTTCGCCGCCACCGACATTCTTCGTCCACAGCAGGCCGCCGCGCTCGGCGTTGACGCAGCCGACGGCCGACTGGAAGGCGCGCGCGCAGATCGTCTCGCCCATGCGCGACGCCGGACCGACCAGGTCGGCCAGCCTCTCCACTTCATTGGTGCCACGCGGCGTGGCCACGGAGGCTTCCCAGCGCACCGTGCCGCGCAGCGGATCGACACCGGTGAGCCGTGCGCCCTGGCCGACCACCAGCGTGTCCTTGTACGCCATCACGACGCCGCGCTGCGCCAGCGTCAGCGCCTCGCCGGGGCGCTGCAGCGTCCACAGCTTGCGGCCGTCGAGCACGTCGAAGGCGTGTACCGCGCGGTCCACGCCCATCACGAAGACACGCTCGCCGGCGACCAGCGGCGCGGTCGTCACGCGCGACGGCAGTGGCTTGCGCCACAGCTCACGGCCGGCGTCGAGCGCCACCACCTCGTTGTTCTGCGTCACCACCGCGGCATAGCGGCCGTCGCTGCCGACACCGGCCGACAACGCCGCACCGACCTGCGCACGCCATTGCTCATGGCCATCGTCGGCGGCCAGCGCAAGCACCGTTCCATCCGTACCGGCGACGACGAAGCCGTCGTTGCGCGCCACCACCGCGAGCGGAAACTTCACGCTGTCCACGCGCGACTGCCACACCTGGCGGCCGCCGATCTGCGGCGTGATCGATTCGAGCGCCGCGGGCTTGGGTTTGTCCGACGAGCAGGCGGCCAGCAGCGCGGCCAGCGCCAGTACCGCCGCGAGCGAGCGGCGCGCACTCATTTCGGCACCCCTGCCGACGCGGCCGATGCCGCAACGGCAGATTCCGGTGCGGCGCCGAGCGCCGTGAGCTTGGCCTCGACCACGCGGCGGTAGTCCACCGTCGGTTCCAGCGCTTTGTAGGCTGCCTGGTAGGCCGCGCGAGCGTCGTCCTTCTTGCCCTGGGCCAGCAGCACGTCGCCGCGGCGATCGGCCACCAGGCCTTCGAAGGCCTTGTCGTCCTTCGCGGCGTCGAGCTGCTTCAGCGCTTCGTCGTACTGCTTCGCGTCGAGCAGCAAGCCGGCCAGGCGCAAGCGCGCCACGGTCTTGTACTCGCCCTCGATCGCATGCTCGGCCACCCAGCCGAGCGCGGCGCGCGCGTTGTCGGCCTGGCCCTTGTCGAACTGCACCTTGGCGGCGAGCAGGCCGCCCTGCTCGGCGAACGCGGTGCGCGGATAGCGCTCCTTCAGCTCGGCAAAGACCTGCGCAGCCCGTGCGGCATCGCCGGCGTCGGCCACACGCTCCAGCTCGTCGTACATCGCGCTGGCCTTCAGCGACTGCTCGCGCTGCCACCAGTTCCAGCCCTGCCACGCGGCAAAGCCGCCGAGCGCCAGCACCAGGGTCCAGGTGATGAGGTTGCCGTACTGCTTCCAGAAGTGCTTGATGTCCTCAAGCTGCTCCTGTTCTTGGAGATCGAGTTGGGTGGCCATGAGTGAGTGCGTTTTGCGCCAGGGCGCGATTATGTCCGTGATGCTCAGGCGAGCAGTTCTGCCGCCCAGTCGGCAGCGGCGGTGAGCGGCCGCGTGCGCTGCTCCCCTTCCCCACGCAGCGGCTTGACCGCCACCACGCCTTGCGCCAGCTCGTCGTCGCCGAAGATCAGCGCGAAGCGGGCGCCGCTCGCGTCCGCACGCTTGAACTGCGCCTTCATGCCGCCGCCGCCGGCATGCATCAGCACCGATACGCCGGCCGCGCGCAGAGCCTCGATCGCCATCATCGCGGGCACCGTGGTCGACGCCGATGGCACGATCGCATACGCGTGCGGCGCACTCGACGGCCCCTGCAGCTTCAGCGCTTCCAGCAGCAGCAGCAGGCGCTCCAGCCCGAGGCCCCAGCCCACCGCCGGCGCCGGCTTGCCACCGAGCTGCGCGATGAGGCCGTCGTAGCGGCCGCCGCCGCACACCGTGGCCTGCGAGCCCAGGTGCTCGGTGACCCACTCGAACACCGTGAGGTTGTAGTAGTCCATGCCGCGCACGAGCCGCGGATTGATGCGGTATGCGAGCCCCGCCGCATCGAGCACCGCGCGCACGGCGTTGAAGTGCGCCAGCGATTCCGCGCCGAGGAAGCCCATCAACTTCGGCGCTGCATCGACGATGGGCTGTATCGCCGGGTTCTTGCTGTCGAGAATGCGCAGCGGGTTGCTGTGCAGGCGGCGCTTTGCGTCCTCGTCGAGCTTGTCGGCATGCGCCTCGAAGTGCGCGATCAGCGCCACGCGGTGCTGCTCGCGCTCGGCCGGCTGGCCGAGGCTGTTGAGCTCGAGCTTGACGTCGCGGCCCTCGACCAGCCCCAGCTCGCGCCACAGCGCGCGCGTCAGCAGGATCAGCTCGGCATCGACGTCCGGCCCGGCGAAGCCCAGCGCTTCGACGTCGATCTGGTGGAACTGGCGATAGCGGCCCTTCTGCGGGCGCTCGTGGCGGAACATCGCACCGCTCGTCCACACGCGCAGCGGGCCGTTGTACAGCGCGTTGTGCTCGACCATCGCGCGCACGATGCCGGCCGTGGCCTCGGGGCGCAGCGTCAGCTTGTCGCCGTTCATGCTGTCTTCGAAGGAGTACATCTCCTTCTCGACGATGTCGGTCACTTCGCCGAGGCCGCGCACGAACAGCGCCGTCGGCTCGACGATCGGCGTGCGCAGGTTGGCATAGCCATAGCGCTGCATCAGCGCACGCACGCGCTCCTCGACCCATTCCCAGCGCGCCGAGTCCGGCGGCAGGATGTCGTTCATGCCTTTGACGGCTCTTAGTTGTTCAGCCATG
>VBDL01000772.1 GCA_005884255.1 Betaproteobacteria bacterium
CCACGCACCGCGCAGCAGCTCGGTCGGCTTGGGCCGGGTGTTGAGCACGCGCGTGGGCGCGTGCGTGTCCCAGCGCAGGCCGCTGGCGGTGGCGTAAGTCCAGTGCGCTTGCGCCACCGTCACCTGCGTGCTGCGCGGGCCGAAGCCGGGCACGGCGCGCAGACCCAGCAGGCCGTCGCCGCGAGTGAGCGTCTGCAGGGTCAGACGCGGGCGGAAGTGGCCGGGGACTGCGGTGTCGGTGGGGGAGCCGGTAGGCATGGGCGCATTGTCGTGTCGTGCGCCACATCGACCCGCATGCGAACCAACGCTACCGGCAGCCGGCCATGAGCAGACGCCCGGGAACGACCACTCCCGCGGCGCCAACACCAGGCGATCGAGCCTTCTTGCAGACTCCTCAATCCCGATCTGGCGCCCCCAGCGGAAAGTAGCGCCGATACGGCCTCGCTTCCTCCACGGCTCGTGCGAACGAGGGTCGCTCCAGCAGACGACGACGGTAGGCGGCGACGTGAGGATGCGCATGGCCGATCGGGTGCGTCCAGTCGGCATAGAACAGGAAGGGCGCGGCGCCGCAGTCGGCTAGGCTGAAGGCATCCCCCGCGGCCCACTGGCGGCCCGCCATCACCTTGTCGAGCCAGGCATAGGCGGTGTCGAGCATGGCGCGCGCCTCGCCCACGCCATAGGGGTCGCGCACCGCTTCAGGGCGAAGCGCGTCGAACACGATCTTCTGCTGTGGCGTTGAGATGTAGTTGTCGAAGAAGCGATCCATCATCCGCGCCTCCAGCGCGGCCTGCGGGTCGTCGGGAATCAGTCGAACCGGGCCGGGCATGCGCAGGCCGACGTATTCGATGATGCAGGTCGCCTCGATGATGGTTCGATCGCCATCCACGAGCACTGGAAAGCGCTTCATGGGCCACAGCTCCGCCAGCCGCCGCGATGCAGCGCCATCTGGCCCATCGAGAAGCTGTTCTTCGAACGGGACGGCGTTTTCGTACAGCGCGACCAGCGCCTTTTGGCAGTAGGAGGAAAAGGGGTGGAAAAACAGTTGCAGTGCCATTCGATGAGTCTCCTTCGATCCCGAAGTGCAGCAGGATCTCCCTTGTCGAACGACGATAGCTGAAATCGACATCACGGCTCTGCGGGACGTCTCGCGGGGCACCGAGGCGGCGGCAGTCCCTTTGAGCGCCGCATGCGCCTGCTGTTGACCTCGATCGATTGCCAATGGAATGCAACGGGTCCGCGCCGATGGTGTTGTTCGATAGCCGGTCGACGATGATGAAGCCGCCGGTGTCGTGGTTCTCTTCGTGTGGGTCGAACGCGATTCAGCCGATCATTCGACCCCGAAGGAGCACCACAGGTTGAAGGTTAGAGAGTCCGCACCCGGTACAACTTACAGGCCTTTCCACCGGCTTGACGTGCAGCTTGAGCAAGCCGCACGACATGCAACGCCACGTGATGCCAGCGGACCTGGGACGAAATTCAGATGCCCTCTTGCCGTCGCGAAGAGGAGGCCGCACAAGTTGAGAAGCCAGCGCCATAGGCGATGTGCCGGCAAACGCTATGCCGCTTCAGCGCGGCCCGCGCGGATAGAAAGGCAAACGGGCCGCGAAGGCCCGTATTTGCTGGTTCTCTGGCGGAGGGAGCGACTGTTGTCAACACGCGCACCAGTGCGAGCTTGGCGATGGGTCGGTGAGCTTGCCCCTGAAAACCGTATCCCTTGCTGAGTGATCCAATCGAGGCAAGGAGAGCCTGCATGGTGTCCCAGCACACCGGCCAGGCGGTTGAGAAAGCCGCTGCCGTAGTCGCGCACGCTGCCCGCGCCCTGGCCCAACTCGACGCGGTCCTGCGTTTCGAAATGGCTGCGCGACGTATCCTCGGTCCCCGCAAAGGGCACGAAGGCGGCGTGGCCGCGTTGGAACAAGGGATGGATGCTGTCAGCGAGCGCCGGCGCCAGCGCCCACTGGGCGTCGATGGCCAGCGCCGCGTCGGCAGCGCTTCCCGGCCGCGCGATGGCGATGCTGGGGCGCGCCTCGTAGTAGTACGGCGACCCGTGCGGCACCAGCAGGCTGGCCGCGTCGTAGCCGCCGCGCAGAAACACGAGCAGGAAGCGCGGCGACGAATCCACCGCAGCGGCCCACAAGCACGTGCCGTTCAAGACCAGGGGCGAGGCGGCGAGTGCGTAGCGCAATAGGTCGCGTCGTTGCATGGCGGCTCCTTGTTGGTCAGCGATGCATGAATCCCGGCGAGGCGAGCAGAAGTGCATTCCACTCCTGCGGCGAATTAGCTTGATCGAGCGCCTGTCGCGTGGCCGGCGCCAAGCGCGGCGCGAAGCCGTCGTAGTACAGCGGGTTGGCCAGCTGTGGGAAGGCCGGGCGATCGACGGCGTCGCGCCGTCGATCGCGCTTGCGCACGTCGTGGGCCTTTTTCGCCTTGTCATGCGCGACATCCTTCTTGTCGTGCCGAATGTCCCGGTTGTCGGCAGACAACTCGCGCTTGTCCTGAGCGATTTCGTGGTTCTCGATCTTGCGCTACTGGACTGTTGCGCCCTACTGGCGCGGCAGCGACGAGTCACAGACCTGGTACGGCTGCTGGGCGGGTGACTTGGCCGTGCAGCTACGGATTGATCTTGATGACCACGTCCGCGTCCGTCTGCGCCTGCGCGACTCCGGCGGCCAGTTGCCCAATCGCGTGCTCCAACGCGCGGTACACCTCCAGGAAATCCTGCGACAGCCTCGTCTTTGCGTGCACCACAGGCATGGAGGTCGACCGGGTCGCCCGGGCGGTGATCTGCGCCGCCAAGATCGTTGCCGCCGCCTGGATCAAGGTATCAGTCGGAATCGCCATCGCACTCTCCTATCTCGTGACG
>VBDL01000769.1 GCA_005884255.1 Betaproteobacteria bacterium
CTGGCCGCGTCTGCGAGCGCGGTCGGCACGTCGATGCCTTTTTCACTCGCGCGTGCGGCGTCGTCGCGCGTCGTCCGCTTCGGACAATCGGCGTCGCTCACGGGCGGCCAGGCCAGCTACGGCAAGGATGTGCAGAACGGCATCGCCGCGGCATTCGCTGCGGCATCGGCGAGTGAGGGCGCCACGGGCGTCCGCTACGAGCTGATGACGCTGGACGACGGCGGCGAGCGCAGCCGCTGCCTGAAGAACGTGCTGTCGCTCGTCGACTCGGGCGTGACGGCCTTGATCGGCCTCACCAGCGGCGCTGGGGCCGAGGCCTGCATGCCGGTGGTGGAAGACACGCAGATCGCGATGCTCGGTACCGCCAGCGGCAACATGGGCATCCGCTCGGCGCGTGCGAGCGACGCGTTCCACGTGCGCGCCGGCTACGACGCCGAGTACCGCCGCATGATCGCCTACGCCAAGGACTTCGGCATGCAGCGCGTGGGGGTCGTCTACCTGGGCGACACCTCCAAGGCCAACCTTGAGGCGATGACGACCGCGCTGGCTGCGGTGGGCATCGAGCCCAAGGCGGCCATCGCCATCGACCGCAATGCCGCCTCGTTCGACAGCGTGGCGAACGAGCTGCTCGCCGCGAAGCTCGACTGCACGCTGTTCACCGCCAACGCGTCGCCGGTGGCGAAGATCATCGATCGCATGCATCAGGCCAAGTATCCCGGCCTCTTCTACGCGTCGTCGTTCGCGGGGCAGGACCTGATCGACACGCTGGTCGCCAAGCGCCAGAGCTGCGTGATGAGCATGGTGGTGCCGCGCCCCACGGCGATGGGCGTCGGCATCGTGGCGCATTGTCAGCGCGACCTCGCGCTGCTGAACAACGGCGCGCGCCTGGGCATCACTACGCTGGAGGGCTACCGTCGAGGCCGCGCAGGCTGCGCTCAAGGTCGGCAACCTGAACCGTGCGCGCATGAAGGAATCGCTCGCCGGCTTGCGCCAGGATCTCGGCGGCTACAGGGTCGAGTTCGCCGGCGGCACGCACGGCTCGCGCTATGTCGACCTGCTGGCGATCGATCGCTATGGGAGGCTGGTGGGGTGATCGCCACCAGTGCGCTTCGGTAGCACCTGCTGCGTGGCGTGCCGGCTTCACACGGTCGGCCGCTGCTCGAACCGGTCGAACCTCGGAAACGGTGGCGGCACTTCAACGACGTCCATGTCCTCGACCAGAGCCGCCGGTATGTCCTCGCGCATCCACTCGCACATCTGTGCCAGTTGCCGCGGTGTGCCCTGCAACATCGCCTCGACGGAATCGTCCATGCGGTTGCGCACCCAGCCGGTCACGCCCAGATCGCGTGCCTGCTGCACACAGGCATACCGGTAGCCGACGCCTTGCACGCGGCCGCGCACCCGCACCAGCCGGGTTTCGAGCGGGGCATCGCGGCCGCTGTCCATGGCACATCAACGCCGGTGGATCGCGATCCAGCGCTCGAACGCCTGCAGGAACTTGCCGAGGAATTCCGTGGTGTCAGGATTCGTGATCGCGCCGGCCTCGTCGAGCAGCTTGTGGGCGCCGCCGATGTAGGTCTCGGGCTGCTGCAGCACCGGCACGTCGAGGAACACCATCGATTGCCGCAGATGGTGGTTCGCGCCAAAGCCGCCGACGGCGCCCGGCGAGACGCTGACGATGGCCGCCGGCTTGCCGCCCCACACGCTCTTGCCGTAGGGGCGCGAGCCGACGTCGAGCGCGTTCTTCAAGCCGCCGGGCACCGAGCGGTTGTATTCCGGCGTGACGAAGAGCAGCGCATCGGCCGCCGCGATCTGCTGGCGGAACGTGAGCCACGCCGCCGGCGGGTTGTCCTCCAGGTCCTGGTTGTACAGCGGCAGCTCGCCGATCTCGACCGCGCTCATCTGCAGCGCCGCGGGCGACATGGCGATCAGCGCGTTTGCCATCTTGCGGTT
>VBDL01000029.1 GCA_005884255.1 Betaproteobacteria bacterium
CAATGCGCTGCCCGACTGGCACGCCACGGCGGCCGAGGCGCGCAAGAACCCCGAGGTGATCGGCGCGGCGCCCTTCGTTGCCGCGCAGGCGCTGGTGGCGCGCGGCGACGAGATGCGCGGCGCGCTGGTGCGCGGCATCTCGCCGGCCGAGGAGGCCACGGTGACCGACCTCGCCGCGCAGCGCAAGGCAACGTTCGCCAAGCTGCAGCCGGGGCAGTGGGGCATCGTGCTCGGCGTGGAGCTGGCGCGCCAGCTCGGCGTTCACGAGGGCGACAAGGTCACCATCGTCGCGCCGGGCGGGCAGGTCACGCCGGCCGGCGTGGTGCCGCGGCTGAAGCAGTTCACCGTGGTCGGCACCTTCGACTCCGGCCACTACGAATACGACAGTGCGCTCACGCTGATTCATGTGGACGATGCGGCGCGGCTGTTTCGCACCGACGGCCCCACCGGCGTGCAGCTGCGGCTGAAGAACGTCGACGATGCGCGCGAGGTGGCCTGGCAGCTGCAAAGCTCCTTCGGCCAGCAGCTCGTGGTGCGCGACTGGACGCGCACCAACCGAAACTGGTTCGACGCGGTGCAGATCGAGAAGCGGCTGATGTTCATCATCCTCACGCTGATCGTTGCGGTGGCGGCCTTCAACCTGGTGAGCACGCTGGTGATGACGGTCACCGACAAGCAGGCCGACATCGCCATCCTGCGCACGCTTGGTGCGAGCCCGCGCTCGATCATGAGCATCTTCGTCGTGCAGGGTGCCGCAGCCGGCGTGATCGGCACCTTGGCCGGCACGCTGCTCGGCCTCGTCGTGGCCTTCAACATCGATGTCATCGTGCCCTTCATCGAGCGCATGCTGAACACCACCTTCCTGCCCAGCAGCGTGTACCTGATCAGCCGCATGCCGAGCGACCCGCAACGCGGCGACATCGTGCCCATCGTCGTCATTTCCCTGCTGCTCGCCTTCGTGGCGACGCTGTACCCGAGCTGGCGCGCCAGCCGCGTCAATCCGGCGGAGGCGCTGCGCTATGAATGACGTGGTGCTGCAGGGCGAGGGCCTGCACAAGCGCTTCCACGAAGGCGATGTCGACGTGCATGTCCTCAAGGGCGTGGACCTCGCGGTGCGCGCGGGGCAGACGCTGGCGGTGGTGGGCGCCTCCGGCTCCGGCAAGAGCACCTTGCTGCACCTGCTGGGCGGGCTCGATGCGCCGAGCGCCGGCCGCGTCACGCTCAAGGGGCGCGACCTCGCATCGCTCGATGCAACGAGCCAAGGCCGCTGGCGCAACCAGCACCTGGGCTTCGTCTACCAGTTCCACCACCTGCTGCCCGAGTTCACGGCGCTGGACAACGTGGCCATGCCGCTGCGCATTCGCCGCATGCCCGAGCACGAGGCCCATGCGGCGGCACAGGCCATGCTGGCGCAGGTCGGGCTGGCGCAGCGTACGCAGCATCGGCCGTCGCAACTCTCCGGCGGCGAGCGCCAGCGGGTGGCCATCGCGCGCGCGCTGGTCGCGCATCCTGCCTGCGTGCTGGCCGACGAGCCCACCGGCAACCTCGACCGCGACACCGCCGACGGCGTGTTCGCGCTGATGATGCAACTGGCGCGCGAGCGCGGCACGGCCTTCGTCGTCGTCACCCACGACGCGGGCCTCGCCCGGCGCTGCGCTCAGGTGCTGCGCCTGGACGGCGGCACGATGAAGAACAACGGCGTCAGCGCGTAGAACACGTAGGCCAGCGGCATCACGAGCCACCAGGCCGACGCCGACCCGAGCAGGTAGGAGGCCACGCCGATCCACGACTTCAGGATCACGTGCGGATCCTGCGTGCCTTCCATCTCGGGCTTCAGCAGGTGGCGCAGCACGTAGCGGTGCAGCAGCATGAACAGCATCGTGTTGAAGGCCATCACGATGCCGAAGAAGGCCACGGCCAGCGGGTTGCCCGGGTACTCGCCCATCAGCGCGGTGGGGAAGGGCACGAAGGACTGGAACATCAGGAAGAGGGCGTTGAGCCACACCATCGCGTAGTTCGCATGCCGCGCCAGCCCGAGCACGTGATGGTGGTTGAGCCAGAACTTGCAGACGATGATGAAGCTGATGAGCCAGCTGAGGAACTTCGGCAGCAGCTCCTGCAGCTGATGGCCGAGCTCGGCCGCGCTGTGGTGGTCGGCCAGCGTTGGCACCTTCAGCTCCAGCACCAGCAGTGTCACGATGATGGCGAACACGCCATCGCTGAAGGCTTCGAGCCGCGTCAGGCGCAGCTCGCCGCGGGCGAAGCGCTGGAGCAGTTGCATAGGCAAGTCTTGTGGCAGTGCAGCACCGGCGCAGTGTGTCTCAAATGTTTTCGGATTGGCCCTCGTTTCACCCCTAAGGGTGATAGACCTGCAAACCGCGGCTCGGCAGACTCGCCAGTCCAACCAGGGAGACAAGCCAATGCAGAGTCGGGCCGCGAAGGAAGACATGTGCGCCGAGGGATGTGAAGCGGCAGCCCCGCAGGAGCTGTGGGGCGGCACCTGGATCGGCATGAGCGAGGCCGAGTTGCGCGCGCGCTATCCGTCGGCACAGGCGCCCTTCCTGGCGGTGGTCAACACCAGCAACTGGCTGCAGATGAACGGCCCCGCGCTAGCCGACCAGCCATCGATGGTGACCTTCTACTTCAAGCAAGGCCGGCTGGACAGTGTGCGCTTAGCGCCCGAATGCAAGCCCGCGCATGCATCGGCCAAGGAAATGGCTGAGCGTCTCCGGACCTGTGGGGCTCGTACACGCGCCACGTGTGGCTGGATAGAGCGATCAAGATCGTCATGCACCTGCACGTGACCTACGCGAAAGACATTCCCAGCGCGAACCTGTGGGTCACCTATTCGGGGCTGACGGCCTGAAGGGCTGACACCTCACACCACCCGGCCGAACCACCACACCGAGAGCGACGCTGCGATCACCGCCAGCAACGCGCCGATGGCCGCGAACAGCGCGGTGATCTCGGTCTCCTTCTTTTCGACCACGAGCTTGCTGCTCAGGCCTTCGTAGACCTTCCTCAGGTCGGCCGCGGTGCCTGCGAAGAAATACTCGGCGCGCGTGAGCAGCGCGATGTTCTTCAGCGTCTCCTCGTCCAGCCGCACGCGCATGCTCCAGCCCTCGAAGCCGATGATCTCGCCCTGCGTGGTGCCGATGCCCACGGTGTAGACGCGCACGCCGCGCTCGGCGGCCATCTTGGCGGCGTCGAGCGGGTCGGGGCCGGTGGTGCGCTGGCCGTCGGTGAGCAGGATGATGGCGCCGGTGTTGTAGGAGCCCGGCTCCACCGGCTTGAACTTCGGCGCGTCCTGCTTCTCGCCCAGGGGCGCAGGCATCAGGCGCTGGCCGGTGATCTGCGACAGGTCGATGCCGGCGTCGGGGAACAGGGTCGCCAGCGACAGCACGATGCCCGAGCCGATGGCGGTGCCGCGCTGCAGCTGGAAGCGGTCGATCGCGGCGACCACGTCCTCGCGGCTTTGCGTGGGCGCCTGCACCACCGCCGCGGTACCCGCGAACGACACCACCCCGATGCGTACATGGCGCGGCAGCTCGGCGACGAAGGCCTTGGCCGCCTCCTGCGAGGCGACCAGGCGGCTGGGCTGCACGTCGGCCGCGCGCATGCTGCCCGACACGTCCATCGCCAGGATGATGGTCTCCTGCGCCGATGGCAGCTTGATCACCGCGGTGGGCCGCCCCGCGGCGAACAGCAGCACGCCGATGGCCATGAGCATCAGCGCCGGCGGCAGGTGGCGCTTCCACCGCGAGGTCTGGCCCACCGCCTGCTTGACGAGGGCGAGGCTGGCATAGCTCAGCGCGTTCTTCTTGCGGCGGCGCAGCAGCCAAAGGTAGGCGAGCACCAGCACGGGCACCAGCAGCATCAGCCACAGCGCGGTCGGCCACAGGAAATTCATGCGGCACCTCCTTGCAGTGGCCTCAAGTGCGCCGGCAAGGCCCCCCCGGCGGCCAGCCGGCGCTGGCGCCGCCGCAGCTCGGCGAAGCGCAGCAGCGCATCGAGCAGGTCGTCATCGGTGGACAACTCGATCGCCGCCACGTTGGCGCGGCCGAAGGCGTCGAGCAGCGCCGCGTCGCGCTGCTCCACCAGCGCGGCGAAGCGCTTGCGCAGCTTCGGGTCCAGCGTGTCGACGAAGATCTGCTCGCCGCTCTCGGCGTCCTGCAGGCTGGCCAGGCCGACGGCCGGCAGCTCGCGCTCGAGCGGGTCGATCAGGCGCACCGCGATCACCTCGTGCCGCCGCGCCAGGCGGGCCAGCGCCTCGTCCCAGCCGGGGTGGCTGATGAAGTCGGAAACCACGAACACCAGCGAGCGCCGATGGGCCACATGGTCGGCTGCGCGCAGCAGCGCGGCGAGGTCGGTGCTCGTCGGACCCTTCTTTGCCGGGCGCGTGCGCATGTGCCGCAGCAGTTGCAGCACCTGGTTGCGCCCGCCGCGCGGGGGCAGCACGGTGTCCACCTCGCTGCCATAGAGCAGCGCGCCGACGCGGTTGCCGCGCCGCGTGAGCAGGCGCGCCAGCACGGCCACGAACTGTGCCGACAGCGCTTCCTTGGTCAGCGCCGCGGAGCCGAAGCCGATGCTGGCGCTCAAGTCGAGCAGGAACCAGGCGCTGAGCTCCCGGTCCTCGCTGTAGACGCGCACATGCGGCACCTGCAGCCGTGCGGTGACGTTCCAGTCGATGTGGCGCACGTCGTCGTGCAGCTGGTACTCGCGCAGGTCGATGAGGTCGATGCCGCCGCCGCGGAACAGCGTGCGGTAGTCGCCTTGCAGCAGCCCGTCCAGACGGCGGATCACCGTCCATTCGAGGCGCTTGAGCACTTGCTCAGGCGTTGGCTGCAGCGAGCTGGACATGGCTGGCCAGGGGTTTGTCGGGCGCGGGCAGCTTGGCGAGCACGCGCTGCACGATGTCGTCAGCCGTGCGCGCGTCGGCCAGCGCTTCGTAGCTCAGCACCAGGCGATGGCGCAGCACGTCCGGCACGAGATCGATCACGTCCTCGGGCAGCGCATAGGCGCGGCCGCGCAGGAAGGCCAGGGCCCGTGCGCCTTCGATCAGGTGGATGGTGGCACGCGGGCTGGCGCCGAACTGGATGTACTTCGCCATGTCGGCCAGGTCGAAGCGCGCCGGCTCGCGCGTCGCGCCGACCAGCTTCACGGCGAACTGGATCAGCGACGGGTCGACGTAGACCGCGCGGCATTCCTGCTGCAGCGCGATCAGCTGCTCGGTGCTGATCACCGGGCTCACTTCCACGGGCGTGCCGGTGACGCGCTCGACGATGACGAACTCTTCCTCGTCGCTCGGGTAGTCGACCAGCACCTTCATCATGAAGCGATCGACCTGCGCCTCGGGCAGCGCGTAGGTGCCCTCGGTCTCGATCGGGTTCTGCGTCGCCATCACGAGGAAGGGCTCGGGCACGCGGTGCGTCTCGCCGGCGATCGTCACCTGGTGCTCCTGCATCACCTCCAGCAGCGCGCTCTGCACCTTGGCCGGCGCGCGGTTGATCTCGTCGGCCAGCAAGAGGTGCGCGAATACGGGCCCGAGCGAAGTGCTGAAGTCGCCGGTCTTCTGGTTGTAGATGCGCGTGCCCACCAGGTCGGCCGGCACCAGGTCGGGGGTGAACTGGATGCGGCGGAAGGTGCCGCGCATGGTCTGCGCGAGCGTCTTCACCGTCAGCGTCTTCGCCAGACCCGGCACGCCCTCGACCAGCAGATGGCCGCCGGCCAGCATCGCCACCAGCACCCGCTCGAGGAAGCGGTCTTGCCCGACGACCACGCGCTTGACCTCGTAGAGCACGCGCTCCATCAGGGTGCCGACATCGCCGTTGCCGTTGTTCATGCGTCAAGCTCCCAAGTCAGAAGGGTGGCATGCCCACCGCCGTGGCGGCGTTCTCGATGGGCACCGCAAAGCCGATGCCGATGAAGGTGCGCTGCTCGTTGGGGTTGAGGATGGCGGTGACGATGCCCACCACCTCGCCGTCCATCGTGACCAGCGGGCCGCCGGAGTTGCCCGGGTTGGCCGCAGCGTCGAACTGGATCAGGTTGGTCAGCCGCCGCTGCCCTTCGGGCGAGCGGAACTCGCGCTTCAGCCCCGACACCACGCCGGCCGACACCGAGGGCCCGATGCCGAACGGGAAACCCACCGCGACCACCTGGTCGCCCGGGGCCAGGTCGGCGGTGGAGCGCAGCGTGGCGGCTTCCAGGTCATCGGGCAGGCTGCTCGCCTTGAGCACCGCGAGGTCATTCTCCGGCTGCATGCCGATCAGGTTGGCCTCGGACTCATGCCCGTTGTGGAAGGTGACCTTGATGCGCCGCGCGCCGAGCACCACGTGGAGGTTGGTCAGGATGGTGCCGTTGTCGACGATCACCACCCCGGTGCCGACGGCGGACTGCATCGCGGCCTTCGGGTCCTTGCCGGCCAGCTTGGCCACGTCGTCCTCGTCGTCCTTGTCGCTGCTGGAGGCGACCACGCGCACCACCGACGGGCGGATCGCCTCGGCAGCCTTGGCGTAGGCCGAGGGCAGCGGCTCCTTCTCCAGCGACTGGCGTACGGCGCCGTCGATGTCTTTTTGCGTGATGGTGCGCTGCGAGGAATGCAGCGCCGCCTGGCCCAGCACCAGCGACAGTGCGAGCAACGCACCGCCGAGCGCCCACAGCCAACGCTCGCGGCGCGTGGCGCCGCGGCGCTGGGGCGCAGCGGTCTGGGCTTCGGGGGCTGCCGGGGAGGGGGCGGGCGCGGAGGCACGGCTGGGCCGTTGTGAACGGCTGTACAACGGTGCGCGCTTCATGACTCGGGCCCCTTCGATGGCTGAAAGGTAGCACGGCTGGAAGGCTCGTGCATGATCGAAGAATGCGCTGGATCGATACGCATTGCCACCTCGACGCTGGCGAATTTGCAGCCGACCGTGACGCCGTGCTCGCGCGCTCGCGCGCCGCGGGGGTGTCGCAGATCGTGCTGCCTGCCGTGGACGCCAGCAACTTCGATGCCGTGCGAGAGCTGGCCCGACGCGAAAGCCTGGTCTATGCGCTCGGGATCCACCCCTTGTGCATCGAGCGGGCGGACGAATCGGACCTCGCCACACTGCGTGCTGCACTGCGAGAGCACCGCGACGATCCGCGCCTGGTGGCGGTGGGCGAGATCGGCCTGGACTTCTTCGTGCGCGGGCTCGATGCGCAGCGGCAGCAGCACTTCTACACCGCGCAGCTCGCGCTGGCCGCCGATTTCGGGCTGCCGGTGCTGCTGCACGTGCGGCGCTCGGCCGACCAGCTGCTGGCCGGCTTGCGGCGTACGCCGGTACCGGGCGGCATCGCGCACGCCTTCAACGGCAGTGCGCAGCAGGCGGCCGGCTTCCTCGAGCTCGGCTTCAAGCTCGGCTTCGGTGGCGCGATGACCTTCGAGCGCGCGCTGCAGATCCGCCGCCTGGCGACGGACCTGCCGGCCGAGGCCATCGTGCTGGAAACGGATGCGCCGGACATTCCGCCGCAATGGCTCTATCGCACCGCCGAGCAGCGCCGCCAGGGCGAGCGCTCGCGCAACGAGCCGGCCGAACTGCCGCGCATCGCGCGCACGCTGTGCGAGCTGCGCGGCTGGACGCTGGAAGAGGCGGCACGGCGAAGCACCGACAATGCACTGGCGGCGCTGCCCCGCCTTGCCGCCCTCGAATCCAGCTCTTGCTCATGACAAGTTACGCCTGTGACACGCTTCGAGGCCTCGCGCCGATCGTTGCCCGTCATACCCGCCTGCTCGTGCTCGGCAGTTTCCCGAGTGAAGCCTCGCTCGCCGCCCAGCAGTACTACGCGCATCCGCGCAATCATTTCTGGCCGATTCTGTCGGCGCTGTGGGATATGGACCTGCGCGCGCTGAGCTATACGCAGCGCATTGCTGTCGTGAAGGAGCGCGGCCTGGGCATCTGGGACGTCTATGCCAGCTGCCGCCGCGAAGGCAGCCTCGACAGCGCGATCGAGGATGCCGTGCCCAACGACCTTGCCGGCCTGGTGGGGCGCGCGCCGCATCTGCAGGCCATTGCGCACAACGGCGGTGAATCGGCGCGTGCGATGCGCATGACCCGCGCGTTCGGCCTGCCGGTCCACCGCCTGCCGTCGACCAGCCCGGCCAATGCGAGCTGGAGCTTCGAGCGCAAGCTGGCCGCGTGGCGGGAGGTGTTCCACGAGGCCGGGCTGCTGCCATGAAACGCGAACCGACCCTGCCCGAGGCGACGATCTCCGAGCACGATGGCGTGCGCTATCTGCACCTGGGCACGCCCTGGGTGCAGGGCGCGATGCGCCTGAAGAAGCCTCAAGTGCTCGAGCTCGAGTACGTGCAGCGCATGATGGCCTGGATGCTGTGGCGGCCGATCGCTGAAGTCACGCATGGCCGCGCGCTGCAGCTGGGCCTGGGCGCCGGCAGCATCACGCGCTTTTGCCGCAATGTGCTGCACATGAAGACCACCGCCGTCGAGCTCAACCCGATGGTCATCAGCGCTTGCCGGCTGTGGTTCCACCTGCCCGGCGACGACGCGCGCTTCACGCTGATCAACGACGACGCCGCGCGCTACGTGGCCGACCCGGCGCATCTGCAGAGCGCGGCGGTGATCAACGTCGACCTGTACGACCACGAGGCGGCGGCGCCGGTGCTCGACGACGAGAGTTTCTATGCCGCCTGCCGCGGCGTGCTCTCGCACGGCGGGGTGATGAGCGTCAACCTGTTCGGCCGCGATGCGAGCTTCGCGCGCAGCGCCGAGCGCATCGCGGCCGTCTTCGGGCTGGAACAGGTGTGGAGCCTGCGGCCGACGAAGGAGGGCAATACGGTGGTGGTGGCTGCGCGCAACGTCGAGGTGCCCGATCGCGACGAATTGGTGGCGCGCGCGGATAACATCGAGCACCGCTATGGCCTGCCGGCGCGCAAGTGGCTGCGCATGGTGCGCCCGCTGTACAGATGAACCACCCCCTACGGCCTTCGGCCGCCCCCTCAAGGGGGCGACACCAGCAGACCGGCGAAGCCGGATCTGCGGTGTCCGCTCGGTCTAGTGCGGAGCTGCCGGCCGGCCGCCTCGACTGGCGCGCATTGCTGCAATGGCTGCAGGCCGATGGCCTGGTCGTCGCCGACGAAGCCGAGCGCGTGAGCAGACGCTTTGCCGGCGAGAGCGCGCAGCATCCGCTGGTGCGCCTCGGCGGCGCCGGCCTCACCGATGCGCGCAGCGGCCGCGCGCTCGATGTGGAAGTGCTCACCGAATGGCTGGCCGCGCGCTGCGCGCTGCCCTATCTGCGCATCGACCCGCTGAAGGTCGACGTCGGCCGCGTCGCCGAGGTGATGTCGATCAACTATGCCGAGGCGCGGCGCGCGCTGCCGGTACAGGTGGCGGCCCACGAAGTGACGGTGGCCACCTGCGAGCCGCTGGACATCGCGTGGGTGACCGAGATCGAGGGGCATGCACGCAAGCACTGCAAGCTGGTGGTGGCCAGCCCGCTGGACATCCAGCGCTACACCACCGAGTTCTTCACGCTGGCCAAGTCGGTCCGCGCGGCGCAGAAGTCCGGCGAGGCCTCGGCGGCGGCGAACTTCGAGCAGCTGGTGGAGCTCGGGCGCACGAACAAGCAGCTCGATGCCAACGATGCCGGCGTGGTGCAGGTGGTCGACTGGCTGTGGCAGTACGCCTTCGACCAGCGCGCCAGCGACATCCACCTCGAGCCGCGGCGCGAGCTCGGCGCGATCCGCTTTCGCATCGACGGCGTGATGCACACCGTCTACCAGCTGCCGCCCACGGTGATGAACGCGATGACCGCGCGCATCAAGCTGCTCGGCCGCATGGACGTGGTCGAGCGCCGCCGCCCGCAGGACGGGCGCATCAAGACGCGCAACCCGCAGGGCGACGAGATCGAGATGCGCCTGGCCACGCTGCCCACGGCCTTCGGCGAGAAGATGGTGATGCGCATCTTCGACCCCGGCACCGCGGTGAAGACGCTCGACGGCCTCGGCTTCGGGCCGCGCGATGCCAAGCGCTGGGAGGAGCTCATCTCGCAGGCGCACGGCATCGTCCTCGTCACCGGCCCCACCGGCTCGGGCAAGACGACCACGCTGTATTCCACGCTCAAGCGCCTGGCCACCGACGAGGTCAACGTCTGCACCATCGAGGACCCGATCGAGATGATCGAGCCGGCGCTGAACCAGACTCAGGTGCAGCCGGCGCTGGAGCTCGGCTTTGCGCAAGGCCTGCGCGCGCTGATGCGCCAGGACCCGGACATCATCATGGTCGGCGAGATCCGTGATCTCGAGACCGCCGAAATGGCGATCCAGGCCGCGCTCACTGGCCACCTGGTGTTCAGCACCTTGCACACCAACGACGCTGCTTCGGCGATCACGCGGCTGGCCGACCTCGGCGTGCCGCCGTACCTGATCAGCGCCACGGTCATCGGCGTGCTGGCGCAGCGCCTGGCGCGCACCTTGTGCGTGGCCTGCAAGCAGCCCGACGAAGCCACCTCCCCCGAGCTGCTCGATGCAGCAATCAAGCCGTGGAAGATGAGCGGCAGCGTGCGCGCCTACAAGCCGGTGGGCTGCCTCGATTGCCGCAAGACCGGCTACCGTGGCCGCGCCGGGCTGTACGAGCTGCTGGTGCTGAGCGATGCCGCGCGCCAGGCCATCCACCCGACGCTCGATGTGGCGGCGCTGCGCCGCCAGGCCTTGGCCGACGGCATGCGGCCCCTGCGGCTGGCCGGTGCGAGCAAGGTCGCCGAAGGAATGACCACGATGGAGGAAGTGCTGCGCTGCACGCCGGCGTGGAGTGAAACGGGTACGTGAAGACCACAGGCGCCGGGATGCAGGCGCTTCCTAGAATGCGTTCACCTCAAGCATTGGAGGAGACTGCTCGTGAAGATCAAGAGTCAAAGAGACTTCTGGTCCGGCCTGATGTTTCTCGTCACCGGCATCGTGTTTGCCTGGGGCGCCACGAACTACAGCTTCGGATCGTCGGCCAGCCCCGGGCCCGGTTACTTCCCGGTCGGGTTGGGCGTCGTGCTGGCCCTGCTCGGCGCGCTGGTGCTGTTCAAGTCGCTGACCATCGAGAGCGAAGGCGGTGACCCTGTCGGCGCTTTCGCGTGGAAGCCGCTGATCACCATCGTCGGCGCCATCGTCGTCTTCGGCATCGCGCTGCCGCGGCTCGGGCTGGCGGTGACCCTGCCGCTGCTGATCACCATCACCAGCCTCGCGGGCGACGAGTTCCACTGGAAGGACGTGCTCGTCAACTGCGTCGTGCTCACGATCGGCTCGTGGGCGATCTTCATTCTTGGCCTGAAGCTGGTGATCCCGCTGTGGCCGACCTTCATCACCGGCTGAGGAGCGCGCGATGGATCTCTTGCACAACCTGGCGATAGGTTTCCAGACGGCGCTCACGCTGACGAACCTGTTCTATGCGCTGATGGGCTGCCTGCTCGGCACGCTGATCGGCGTGCTGCCCGGCCTCGGGCCAGTGGCGACGATCGCGATGCTGCTGCCGTCGATCTACGCACTCGACGCGACGCCGGCGCTGATCATGCTGGCCGGCATCTATTACGGCGCGCAGTACGGCGGCTCGACCACCGCCATTCTCATCAACGTGCCGGGCGAATCGTCGTCCGTGGTCACGGCGATAGACGGCTACCAGATGGCGCGGCAGGGCCGCGCCGGTGCCGCGCTGGCGGCCGCGGGCCTCGGCTCGTTCTTCGCCGGCTGCGTGGGCACAGTCATCATCGCCGCGTTCGCGCCACCG
>VBDL01000030.1 GCA_005884255.1 Betaproteobacteria bacterium
CTGCTCTCGGCCAGCTTGATGAAGTCGTCGGGGTTGATCAGCCCGAGGCGCTGATGCTGCCAGCGAACCAGCGCCTCGGCCCCGCAGACTGCGCCGGAGGTCATCCGCAGCTTGGGCTGGCAGAAGAGCTGCAACTCGTTGTGCTCGATGGCGCTGCGCAGGTCTCCCATCAGCGACATGCGCTGCGCGCATTCCACGTCGAGCCCGCCCTTGAACAGCGCGAAACCGCTGCCGCGGCGCAGCGCATGGCCGAGCGCCAGGTTGGAGCGGCGCAGCAGCGCATCGGCATCGGTGCCATGGCCGGGGAACAGGGCCACGCCGACGCTCGAGCGCGCGTCGAGCAGCAGGCCCGAGATCTCGATCGGCTCCGCGAGCACACGCAGGATGTGCTGGGCCAGCTGCGTGGCTTGCTCGGCGCCGGCGCGCGGCACGACGATGGCGAACTCGGCCTCGGCCATGCGCGCCAGCCGGCCGCTGTCGCCGACCTCGGCGTGCAGGCGCGCCGCCACCGCGCGCACCAGCTGATCGGCCTCCTGATCGCCGAGCGACTCGTTGATCTCGCGCAGGTGTTCCAGCTCCACGCGGACCAGCGCCAGCGGCCGCCGGTCCTCCTTGGCCGCGGTGATGGCGTGCGCCAGCTGCTCGCGCAGCAGCACGCGGTTGGGCAGGCCGGTGAGCGCGTCGTAGTAGGTGAGCTGGCGGATGGTCTGCTCGGCCGCTGCGGCGCGCTGGCGCGTGCGCAGCGTCGCCAGGCCGAAGGCGAGGTCATCGGCGGCCTCCATCAGCGGCGCGCGCTCCTGCTCGCAGAAGGCATCGGGCTCGGGGGCGCCGATGGTCAGCGCGCCGTAGATCTCGCCCTCCACGCGCAGCGGCAGCGAGAGCAGCGAGCCGAAGCCGCGCCGGCGCGAGATTTCGCGCCAGAACGCCGATAGCGGGTCGGTCAGCACGTTGTTGATGATGCAGGGCTCGCCGCTGCGGATGGCCGTGCCGGTGGCACTGCCGCCCTGCTCGCTGTCGGCCCAGGTGAGCTGCGCAAGCTCGCCGAGGTCACCCTCGAAGCCGACCTGCGCCAGCCGCATGATCGACTTGGCTTCGTCGTGCTCGGCGCGGCCGACGAGTGCCGCCCGGTAGCCCGCCTCCTCGACCACGACGCGGCAGATCTCCTGCAGCAGCGCCGCCTCGTCTTCGGCGCGCAGCAGCGCTCGGTTGCTGCCGCTCAGCGTGCGCAGCGCGCGGCCCAGGCGTTCCAGCTCTTCGGGCGTGGAGCGGGCGTGCGGCATGGCGGCTTCCCCTTGCATCCCCTTGCGGCGGGGATGGCGCCTCAGTATAGGCATCATGGCGGGATGCGCGAACTCGTTGCCCTGCTCGTCGACCATGGCGTGCTCATCGTCTTTGCCGCCACCTTGGCGGCGCGCGTCGGCATGCCGGTGCCGGCGTCTCCGCTGCTGGTCGTCGCCGGCGGGCTGGCCGAGGCCGGCAGCCTGTCGTGGCCGGCGGCAACGCTGGTGTCGATCGTCGCCAACGTGATCGGCGATGGCGTGTGGTTCCAGGCCGGCCGCCGGCATGGCCATCGCGTGATGCGCCTGCTGTGCCGCATCTCGCTGTCGCCCGACTCCTGCGTGCGCCAGAGCGAGACACTGATCGTGCGCTGGGGCGGCAGCTCGCTGATCGCCGCCAAGTTCGTGCCCGGCGTCTCGGTCGTCGCCGCGCCGATGGCCGGCGCGCTGCACATGCCGTGGCTGCGCTTCCTCGGCTTCGAGCTCGTTGCGGCGGCGGTGTGGACCCTGCTCTTCCTCGGCCTCGGCGCCGTGTTCAGCAACCAGATCCAGCAGGTGCTCGACGTGATGGCCAGCACCGGCATGGTGGCCACCGCGCTGCTCGTGCTGCTGTTGGCGGCGGTGATCGGCGTGCGCTACTGGCGCCGGCGCAGCGCTTTAAGCGAGGCCGCCATGGCGCGCATCAGCGTCGACGAGCTGCACGAGTTGATGCGCGACGGGCGCGAGCCGCTGATCATCGACGTGCGCTCCGATGCCAGCGCCAGCATCGATGCGCGGCGCATTCCCGGCGCCATCGCCATTCCGCTGAAGGACATCGACGCACGGGCACGCGAACTGCAGCGCGATCGCGATGTCGTGCTGTACTGCAACTGCCCGAACGAGGTGTCGGCCGCACGCGCCGCGCGGCTGCTGGCGGCGCACGGCATCGTGCGCGCACGGCCGCTGGCCGGTGGGCTCGATGCCTGGGTGGCCGCCGGCCGGCCGCTCAACGAGGACGCGAGCGCCGCAGCCATAGCGCATACAGCGTGAGGTTCAGTGCCAGCACGCCGGCGCCGATGAGCAGCTGCGTGCCGCGCGTGAGCCCCTGTGGGTAGATCAGCGCCATGACGTAGTGGCCGATGAAGTCGCCGGCGTAGCCTTGCTCGCCGGCGAGTGTGCGCAGGCGGTTCTCCAGTGGCGTGAGCGGGCAGACGGTGCCGGAGAGCTCGGCATAGGCACCCCACAGCACCGCCGGGACATGCAGCCACGCGACGCGCGGCCATCGCCACAGCAGCAGCGCGCCGCCGGCGACGAAGACGATGAAGGTCAGATGCAGCACGAGGACCGCATCGGCCAGCAGCGAAGCAATCACCTTCGGCGCCGCCACAGGCGGCCGATGGCCACGCCGACGAGTAGCAGCGCCGCCCCGGAAGCGGCACCCAAGGGCCACGCGGCGGGGGGCGGCTGCGGTGCCGAGGCCGCGCTCACCGCCGCGGCGACGGAGGCGGCGGAGGCCGGGACCGTGGCTGCGGCCAGCGCCTGCCAGTCGGCCGCGGTGATCTGCGTCATGCGCGGCGCGTCAGGCAGCCCGTAGACGCAGACCTCACCGCCCGGCAGCTTGCAAAACCGCTCCGCCGGGCAGCGCGTCAGGATCTCCTGCGCTTCGCCGACCCCGCACTTCGCCCCGCCGCTGCGCAGCACCTGCAGCGTCACGTCGGGGTGCTTGGTCAGTTGCTCGGGCATGGCCCGCGGAATTCAGCCGTGGAAGGTCTTCACCAGTATCAAGGAAATGCCGGGCACGAACAGCAACAGGATGATGCGCAGCAGGTCCGACGCGAGGAAGGGCATCACACCCTTGAAGGTCTCGGTGAGCGGCACGTCCTTCGCGAGCCGGTTGATGATGTAGACGTTCATGCCCACCGGCGGGTGCACGAGGCCGATCTCCACCACCATCAGCGCGAGGATGCCGAACCAGATCGACTTGTCAGTCTGCGCCATACCCCAGTAGTCCAGCCCCATGATCATCGGGTAGAAGATCGGGATGGTGAGCAGGATCATCGCCAGCGAGTCCATCACGCAGCCGAGCAGGATGTAGATCACGAGGATCGCCACCATCACCACCATCGGCGAGAAGTTGCTGCCCTTGACCCACGCCGCGAGCTCGGTGGGCATCTGCGACAGCGCGAGCGCGGTGTTCAGCTGGTCGGCGCCGAGCAGCACGAGGAAGATCATCGCGGTGGCCTGCGCCGTGCCGAGCGCGCTGGCGATGACGCCCTCCATGCGCATGCCGCCGGAGGTGACTGCGAGGATGCCGCAAGCTGCCGCGCCGATGGCCGCCGCTTCGGTCGGGTTGGCCCAGCCGCCGTAGATGCCGACGATGACGATGAAGAACACGAACAGCACCGGCGCCACGCTGGCCAGCGCCTTGAAGCGCTCGCCCCAGGGCATGCGCTCGCCGGCCGGGCCCATCTTCGGCTTCCAGCTGACGATGATCTTGATGACGATCATGTAGCCGACCATCGCGATCAACCCGGGCAGCACCGCCGCCATGAAGAGCTTGCCGATCGATTCCTGCGTGAGGATGGCGTAGATCACCAGCGGTACCGACGGCGGGATCATGATGCCCAGCGTGCCGCCAGCGGCCAGCGCTCCGGTCGACAGGCTGCCCGCGTAGCCGAAGCGGCGCAGCTCGGGCAGCGCCACCTGGCCCATCGTCGCGGCCGTGGCCAGCGACGAGCCGCAGATCGCGCCGAAGCCGGCGCAGGCCCCCACCGCCGCCATCGCGACGCCGCCGCGGTAGTGGCCGAGGAAGGCGCTCACGCAACGGAACAGCGCACGGCTCAAGCCGCCGTGCGTGGCGAACTGCCCCATCAGCAGAAACAGCGGAATCACCACCAGGTCGTAGTTCGACAAGCGCGCGAAGGCGAGGTTCTTCAGCGAGTTGAGCCACGGCGCGAGCTCGCCGCCGGTGAGGTAGATGTAGCCCGCCGAGCCCATCACGAACATCGCGACGCCGATGGGCACGCGCACGACGAGCAGCGCGAGCAGCAGCCCGAAGATCAGCAAGCCAACTTGAATGCCGCTCATTGCGCACTCCCTTGAGCGGCACGCCGCGCGCGCCAGTGAACACCGGCCATGTACAGGCCCGCCACGCCGAGCAGGACGAAGCCCGGCACCATCAGCACCTGGCCGATCCACAGCGGCCAGCCGAGGATCATCGTGGTCTCGCCGGACTCCTTGATCGACAGCGCGCCGGCGAAGGCGCGCCACGCGATCAGCCAGCCGAACACGCCGACGAGCAGCGAGCCGATGGTGTCCATCAGGTGCACCTTCGTCGCCTTCATGTTGTGCGTGAAGAAGTCGACCTTCACGTCACCGCCGATCAGGTGGCAGTAGGCGAAGAAGCTCGCCGCTGCGAAGGCCGCGCAGACCTGCAGCAGCTCCACGTCGCCGGGCACCGGCGTGGCGATCAGCTTGCGGCCGACGATGGAGACGATGGACATCGCGACCAGCGCGACGAACACCAGGCCGCCGGCGATGGCCAGCGCCTTGCTCACATTGAGCAAGGCGCGGCCCGCCGGGCCGAACGAGGCCGACGCCTCGGGCGCGCTCGCGCCGGGGACGGGTTCTTGCATGGACTACTCCTGCGGGGGGCTTACTTCTGGTACTTCGCGATGGCCGCGCGCGCATCGCCGAGCATCTGCTTGCCGGGAAGCCCGCGCTTGTCCATCTCGCTGACCCACTCGTCGTACAGCGGCGCCGACTGCTTGATCCAGGCGTCGAGCTCGGTACCGGGGATCGTGTAGAAGGTGTTGCTGTGCTCGTGCGCCGCCTTGCGGCCCGGGGCCTGGCTCTCGTCCCAGATCTTGCCGGCGGTCGCGGCCAGCGTCGCGCCGCTGTTGCGGTCGATCACCGCCTTCAGTTCAGCGGGCAGGCTGTCGTACTTGGCGTTGTTCATCGCCAGGATGAAGACCGCCGTGTACAGCGCCGGCTTGGCCGGATCGGTCTCGGTGTCGAACTTCACCATCTCGTGCAGCTTCACCGACGGGATCACTTCCCACGGCAGCAGGAAGCCGTCGATCACGCCCTTGCTCACGGCCTCGGGCACCTGCGGCAGCGGCATCGCCACCGGCGTGGCGCCGAGCGATGCGAGCAGCTTGTTGGTCATGCGCGTGGGCGCGCGAAACTTCAGGCCCTTGAGATCCGCGATGGTCTTCACCTGCTTGTCACGCGTGTGCAGGTAGCCGTTGTCGTGCACCGCGAACATCAGCGGATGCACGGCGGCGAACTCCTTCTTGCCGTATTTCTCGTAGTACTCCCAGACCGCCTTCGAGGTGGCCTCGGCCGAGCGCGACATGAAGGGCAGCTCGAACACCTCCATCACCGGATAGCGACCGGCGGTGTAGCCGGGCAGCGTGAAGACGATGTCGACGACACCGTCCTTGGCCTGGTCGATCAGCTGCGGCGGCGTGCCGCCAAGCTGCATCGCCGGATAGATCTGGCACTTGAGCTTGTTGGCGGAGTCGGCGGCGATCTTGTCGCACCAGGGCTGCAGGATCTTGGTCGGCGGCATCGCGCCCGGCGGCCAGAAGTGGTGGACCTTCAGCGTCACCTCCTGCGCGGAAGCGGCGAGGCCGACGGTGGACAGCGCGAGCTGCAGCGCGCGGCGGATCGTTGCTTTCATTGTTGTCTCCATAGTTCGTATATTGAACGTGCGGTCTGTATAAGAACAAATGTATTGAAGCGGGAAAGGAGCGTCAATGGCGAAGACCCTCGGTCGCCGGCAGCACGGTGCCCGAGCAATCGCCGAAGCCGATGCGCCGTGTGCCGGCGCGCTGGCAGCTCGCGCGCAGGATCACCGTGTCGCCATCCTGCAGGAAGCTGCGGGTCTCGCCATCCCCCACCGCCAGCGGCTGCTTGCCGCCTTGCGTGAGCTCCAGCAGCGAGCCGCCCTCGCCCGCCTGCGGCCCGGACTGCGTGCCGCTGCCGAGCAGATCGCCCGGCTGCAGGTTGCAGCCATTGCTCGCGTGGTGCGCGAGCATTTGCGCGACGGTCCAGTAGGCATCGCGGAAGTTCGACTGCATCAGGCGCTGGGGCGTGCTCATCGAAGCGGTCTGCAGCCAAACCTCGAGCGTGATGTCGACGGCACCCTGCTCCCGGTTGGCGGCCGAGTCGAGGTAGGGCAAGGGCTGCGGGTCGCCGGCCGGCCGTGTGAACGATGCGCGAAAGGGCGCCAGCGCCTCCTGCGTGACGATCCACGGCGAGATCGTCGTCGCGAAGTTCTTCGCGAGGAAGGGCCCGAGCGGCTGGTACTCCCAGGCCTGCACATCGCGCGCCGACCAGTCGTTGAGCAGCACGAGACCGAACCAATCCTCCTCCGCTTGCGTCATCGTCAGCGGGTCGCCGAGCGCATTGCCGGCGCCCACAAAGACACCGAGCTCCAGCTCGTAGTCGAGGCGCTTGCACGGTCCGAACTGCGGGGCTTCGCCCTCGCCCTTCGTTTGGCCCGAGGGCCGGCGAAAGCGCTGGCCGCTGACACCGATCGACGACACGCGGCCGTGGTAGCCGATCGGCACCCATTTGTAGTTGGGCAGCAGCGGGTTGTCCGGGCGGAACAGCTTGCCCACCGTGGTGGCGTGATGGATGCCGGTGTAGAAGTCGGTGTAGTCGCCGATGCGGCACGGCACCGACATCTCGACATCGCGTTGCGCATGCAGGCAAGCGCGCAGGCGTTGCTCATGCTCGCTGCCGCGGCGCAGCGCCTGCGACAGCAGCACCCGCGTCTGGCGACGCACTGCGGCACCGCGCGCCATGAAGGCGTTGAGCTCATCGTGCGCGAGCGATGCATCGAGCGGCAGGCCCGCAGCAATCGCCGCGCGCAGGTCGAGCACCTGGTCGCCGA
>VBDL01000774.1 GCA_005884255.1 Betaproteobacteria bacterium
GCACCACCACCTTGATCGATGCCGCCGGTGCGGAGCGCATGCGCACGGTGTGGCTGGTCTCGGGCGTCATGCTGGCCATCGTCGCCTTGCTTGCGGTCGGGACAGCCTCTCTGGTGCGCGCCATCTGCCGCCCGCTGCGCGACGTGGTGCAGGTGGCCGAGCGCATCGGCAGCGGTGACCTGTCGCACGCCGCCGCAGCGCAACGCGACGATGAGATCGGCGACGTGCAGCGCGCACTCGCCCAGATGACCGAATCCCTGCGTCGGCTGGTCGGTGAGGTGCGGCACACCGCCGACAGCATCTCGACCGCGTCGACCGAGATTGCCACGGGCAATACCGATCTGAGCTCGCGCACCGAGCAGGCGGCGAGCAACCTGCAGCAGACCGCCAGCTCGATGGAGCAGCTCACCGGCACGGTGAAGCAGACCGCCGATTCGGCGCACACCGCCAACCAGCTCGCGTCGTCGGCATCGACCGTCGCGCGCCGTGGCGGCGAAGTGGTGACGCAGGTGGTCTCGACGATGAACGAGATCAACTCGAGCTCGAAGAAGATCGCCGACATCATCGGCGTGATCGACGGCATCGCATTCCAGACCAACATCCTGGCGCTGAATGCCGCGGTGGAAGCCGCGCGGGCTGGTGAGCAGGGCCGCGGCTTCGCGGTGGTGGCCGGCGAGGTGCGCAGCCTCGCTCAGCGCAGCGCCGAGGCGGCCAAGGAGATCAAGGCGCTGATCGGCACCAGCGTCGATCGCGTCGAGGTGGGGTCGAAGCTGGTGCAGGACGCGGGCACGACGATGAACGAGATCGTCGCCAGCGTACAGCGCGTGAGCGACATCATCGGCGAGATCACCGCGGCATCGAGCGAGCAGAGTTCGGGCATCGGCCAGGTCAACGTCGCGGTGACGCAGCTCGACCAGATGACGCAGCAGAACGCCGCGCTGGTGGAGCAAAGCGCCGCCGCCGCCGAGAGCCTGAAGGAGCAGGCGCGCAAGCTCAGCGGGGTGGTCAGCACTTTCCGATTGCAGGCCGCCTGAAATCCCCTCCTTCAGCCGCGCACGCGATGCCCGGTGACGATCACGCGCTGCACCGGCACCTCGCCGGTGGCGGCGGGCGCCGCTTGTGCGATCTCGGTGGCTGACTCCGACGGTGCGGCCATCTCGTTCACGCCGGCCAGCATCGCCAGCGTGACCGCGGCGGCGAGACCGAGTGCCAGGGTACGGGAAGTGATGCGGTCGAACATGAGGGGCTCCGGTTCTTTTTCAGGCATCGCGACGCTTGCGATGACTGAACTATCGGCGCCCGCGCCACGCAAAGCGAGCGGCCTGCGACAAAGCGCAGGCCGCGGCGGACAAGCTGCACACCGGAACGATGAGCAGCGATGACCTGCGGGTTAAACCGCAGCCGTGCGCCGCTCCAGCCACGCCAGCGCGTCGCCGCTGACCTTCGGCGCCAGGCGCTCGCGCACCATCGCGTGGTAGCGGTTGAGCCAGTCGATCTCATCGGCACGCAAGAGGCTGAAGTCCAGGCAGCGCGTGTCGATCGGGCACAGCGTCAGCGTCTCGAACTCCAGCATCTCGGCGAAGCGGTCCCCCTCGGGCGTGACCGCCGGCACGTTGAGCACCAGATTCTCGATGCGCACGCCCCACTGGCCTTCGCGGTACACGCCGGGCTCGACCGAGGTGATCATGCCCGGCTCCACGTTGAGGAAATAGCCGACGCCGTGGCCGGTGCCATGGCCGAACTCGATGCCTTCGGCCCACAGCGGTGCGCGCGCCAGCGCATCGAGCATCGGGCTCAGTGTGCCGCGCGGGAAGCGCGCGCGGCTCAAGGCCATCGTGCCCTTGAGCACCAAGGTGAAGTCGCGCTTCTGCGCCGCGCTCGGCGTGCCGATCGGCCACACGCGCGTGATGTCGGTGGTGCCGCCGAGGTACTGGCCGCCGGAATCGATCAAGAGCAGGCCGTCGCCTTCGATCGCCGCATGCGACGCCGGCGTGGCGCGGTAGTGCGGCATCGCGCCGTTGGCGTTGAAGCCGGCGATGGTGTTGAAGCTCAAGCCGACGAAGCCGGGCCGCTTCGCGCGCGCGGCGGTCAGCTTCTCGTCGATGGTCAGCTCGGTGATGCGTTCGCCACGGGCCTGCGCGGCCTCGAACCAGGCGTAGAACGCGCACATCGCGGCGCCGTCCTCGGCCATGGCTTCGCGCACGTGCGCCGCTTCCTGCGCGCTCTTGCGGCTCTTCAG
>VBDL01000775.1:0-1310 GCA_005884255.1 Betaproteobacteria bacterium
TGGCGCGCATGTGTGCGACGGCGTGACCGAGCGCTGATCTCGCGTGTCGCCGCTAATGCCGGTGGGTGTGATGCGCGTCCGGCACATGAGGGTGGGCGTGGCGCATCGGCTCGTGTCCATGCAGGTGGCTGTGCGCACCCACCGGCATCGGGTCGTGCACGTGATCGTGGTGACCGTCTTCATGCGTGTGCGCGTGCTCGTGTTCGAGCGTCTCGTGCTCATGTTCATGGCCATGCGACTCCGCCAAGTGCAGCGCGACGCCGGCCAGCATCAGCGCACCGCCTGCGGCCATGCCCCAGCTCAAGGACCGGTCGCCCAGCGCGATCGCCAGCGCGGCCCCGATGAACGGCGCGAAGGCGAACACCGAGCCGGTTCGAGCGGCGCCGAACGCACGCTGCGCCAACAGGTACAGCCGCAGGCTCAGGCCGTAGCCGCTGGCGCCGATCGCGAGCAATGCAGCGGCGGCTCCCCAGCTCGGCGCCGGCTCGCCGGCGGCCACGGCCAGCGCTGCGGTGGCGGCGGCACCCAGGACGGACTTGCCGAGCACGACCTGGCTCGGATCGCGCTCGGCCAGCGCGCGCGACAGGGTGTTGTCCACGCCCCAGGCCGCCGTGGCGGCCAGCACGGCCAGCAACCCGAGCAGCCTGGAGCTGCCGCTCGTGCCGCTATCGAGCACCAAGGTCATGCCGCCGGCCGTGAGCATGAGCATCGCGGCCCACACGCGGCGATCCATCGTCTCGCCATAGAAGAGTCTCGCGAGCAGCGCAGTGAAGACGGCCTCCGTGGTCAGCATGAGCGACGCGCTGGTGCCGCTCGTATGCTGCAAGCCCCACGCCAGCGCAGCCGGGCCGATCGCGGCGCCGAACAGCGCCATCAGCGTCACGCGCGGCAGATCGCTGCGCTTGAGCTTGGCCTCGCGCTTCGCGGATCGTCGCGACATGGCGCCGACAAGCGCGGCGCCGCTATACAGGAGGGCCGCCGTGCTGAATGGGCCGACGTCGACACCGGCGCGCTGCACGAGTGGCGTGCTGATGCCGAAGAGCATCGCTGCGCCCAGCGCAAGCAGACCCCCACGAAGGGCGGGCAGCGCGCCTCCGTGGATGGTCGACGGGTCTGTGGGCGGAGTCGTGGACATCGTTGAGGTGAATGTTGCGAGCCCGGGGGGCCTGCGCATGGCTCTGCACTGTCCAGCTTGCTTGATGCGTGATTGTCCACAACGTTGCTGCGTGACGCATGCCAATGACCGCTTCTTCATGGTGCCAATGACTGCAAGGGGTGTGCGCCGGCCGACCGCCCGGCACCTAACGGCT
>VBDL01000775.1:1327-4116 GCA_005884255.1 Betaproteobacteria bacterium
TGTCAGTTCTCGGCCATGACGATGTGCGCCCGAGTCTTTCCGTCGACCGGGCCCGCGCCGAATCGCTCGGCGATCGCAGCGGTGCATGCCGATGTGGCCTCAGCCAGACCTGCACCAGAGCGGCCCTCGATCTCGTTGCGCAAGGGCATTCCCTCGCAGTAGGCGATGGCCGGAAAGTTGGCTTTGCCGACGCCGCACTCAGGGCACTCGCAGACCTTGTGCTCGCTCATCGTCGCCTCTACTGGCAATCGGGATGCGCCCAAGCCGGGATCGACGCGCGAGGCATGAAGGCCAGATGCGCGCGAGTCGGCGGACAGTAACGCTCACCGTATCTGCCCCATCCCGCGTAGTCCGATGGGACGATGAGACGCGATCGGGTCGGCGGCATCCTCATTCGCGGATTTCCCGAACAGAGGAGCAGCAAGCATGGCAAGTTCGTCGTCGCAAGAGCAGGTCGTCTCCGGCCAGGCGTGGCATGAGTTCTGTGAGGTTCTGAAGCGCGCGGGGGATCAGATCCTGCGCCCTGAAGCGCCGCCGGACGCATTCAATCGCGCCGAAGGCTTTCGCTATCTCAGCCGGCTGATGCGCATCGGGCTGGAGATGCACGTCGAGGGCGCGGATCCCGAGTTCCCGCAGTTCACCATCCCCAGTCACGAGACCGCGAAGATCGGCGCCGACAACCCCGACAACTTCTACCAGTACGCGCGCCTGAACGGCCGCAACAGCTATCGCGTGCGCGGCCATCGCGGCAGCGTGCCCTACCTCAGCTTCGGCACCCAGAAGGGCGGCTACGAGACCGACGGCAAGATGACGCAGACCGGCTTCATCGACGCGCAGAGCATGCGCTTCGAAGCCGATGGCAGCTTCGAGCTCGTGCTGAGCGAGACGCCGCAGCCGGTGAACTGGCTGCCGCTGGAGGCCGAGAGCAACGCGCTGGTGGTGCGCCAGACCTTTCTCGACCGCGCCGCCGAGAAGCCGGCGCAGCTGAAGATCGAGCGCATCGGCAGCGACGCGAAGCCGCTGCCGCTGGACCCGGTGAAGCTGCAGGGCGGCCTGCTCAAGGCGGCGCGCTTCGTCGAGAACACGGCCAGGCTGTTCGCCGACTGGGCCCAGGGCTACCAGGCGCACCCGAACCGGCTGCCGCCAGCCGACCAGGCGCTGTGCCAGGCCGTAGGCGGAGACCCCAACATCTTCTACTACCACGGCTACTGGGCCCTCGAAGAGGACGAAGCGCTGCTGATCGAGGTGGACCGGGTGCCCGAGTGCCGCTTCTGGAACCTGCAGATCGACAACTACTGGATGGAGTCGCTCGACTACCGCTACCACCGCATCCACCTCAACAAGCACTCGGCCCGCTGCAACGCCGATGGCGGCGTGTGCATGGTGCTCGCCCACCGCGACCCGGGGCTGCCCAACTGGCTGGAGACCGCGGGCCATCGCATCGGCACCCTGGCCATGCGCTGGGTCGGCGCTGCGCAGCCGGTGCATCCCACGACGCGGGTCGTCAAGCTGGCTGATCTGGAAAGGGCAAAGCAATGAGCCGCTTCGAGGCCAAAGAACTGCTCGCGCGGGCGATCGAGCGCAGCGGCGGGCTGACCGATTTCGGCGACGAGAGCTTCCGGCCGGCACTGCACGTGCTGCTGAAGTCGCTGGACGAGGAGGCGAGGCTTTCCGCGACCGGCCGCCACCTGTTGCACGAACGGATCGTCGAGCTGCTGGGCAACCGCCTGCGGGTCGAAGACTTCTGCAAGCGCATCCCGGCGATCCTCGAAGAGCGCATCGAACGGCCGCTCGTCATCGTCGGCCTGCCGCGCACCGGCACGACGCTGCTGCAGCGCGTGCTGTCATGCGATCCGCGCTTCTATCCGATGCTGTGGTGGGAGTCGCGCCATCCGGTGCCGCCGGCCGACGCCACGCCGGGCCGGCCCGACCCGCGCATCGAGCTGGCACGGCAGGAGGTGCGAGCCCTGGTCGAGGCGATGCCGCAACTGCTGTCGATCCATCCGCTCGACGCCGAGCAGCCCGACGAGGAAGTGATGCTGATGGAGCACTCTTTCTACGCCGCGTTGGACGCGTTCGCGAGCGTCCCGGGATACATGGCCTGGCAGGAGCGGCAGGACCATCGGCCGGCCTACGCGTATCTGAAGAAGCTGCTGCAGTTCCTGCAATGGCAAAAGCGCCAGCGCGGCGCAACGGCCGAGCGCTGGGTGCTCAAGACACCGAATCATCTGCCCACGATGGGCGCGCTGTTCGAGGTCTTCCCCGATGCGACCGTGATCCAGACCCATCGCGACCCGTTGCAGACAATCCCGTCGCTGTGCAGCTTCGTGCACACGCTGTGGGGCATCTACAGCGACCGGGCCGATCCGGCCGAGGCCGGGCGGCATTGGTCGACGAAGATGGCCAAGGCACTGGACAGCGCGATGACCATCCGCGAGCAGCTGCCGGCCGGCCGCTTCTGCGATGTGCAGTTCAGCGACACGGTGAATCGCCCGATGGACGTGATCGAGGCGATCTACGCCTTCATCGGCATGCCGCTGACCAACGAGGTGAAGCAGGCGATGCAGCAGTGGCTGGCCGAGAACCGGCGCGACAAGCGTGCGGCGCACGACTACAGCGCGGCACAGTTCGGCCTGAGCGAGGCGCAGCTCGAGCGCGACTTTGCGCGCTACCGGCAACGCTGGGTGCTGGCTTGACGCATGGCAACTCTCGGCCCATTGCTGCCGGTCTGCGCGAGGAGGAGGGCCGGGCATCGCCCGGCCCGGGGGAGAGAGCCCGGACACAAACAG
>VBDL01000031.1 GCA_005884255.1 Betaproteobacteria bacterium
GCTTCCTTCTCTTCGGCGGTCTCGTAGGGCACGTCGATGAATTTCGCGCCCAGCGACTCGACCTGCTCCTTCACGCTCGGGCGCACGTCGGACGCTTCGATCACCGCGCCCAGGCGCTTCGCCGTGGCGATGGCCTGCAGGCCGGCCACGCCCACGCCGAGGATCACGATGCGCGCGGCCTTCACGGTGCCGGCCGCGGTCATCAGCATCGGGAAGAAGCGCTGGTACTTGTCGGCCGCGATCATCACCGCCTTGTAGCCGGCGATGTTGGCCTGGCTCGACAGCACGTCCATGCTCTGCGCGCGCGTCGTGCGCGGCGCGGCCTCGAGCGCGAAACTCGTGAGGCCGGCGGCGGCGAGCAGCTGCAGGCCATCCTTGTCGAAGGGGTTGAGCATGCCCACCAGCGCGGCGCCGCGCTTCATCAGCGGCAGCTCGTCGCGCGACGGCGAGCGCACCTTGAGCACCAGGTCGGCGCTCAAGGCGCCGGCGGCATCGGTGATCTCGGCGCCCACGGCGGCATAGGCCTCGTCGGTGGCGGCGGCCTTGAGGCCGGCGCCGGACTGCACGCGCAGCGTGTGGCCCTGGGCCTTGAGCTTTTTGGCGGTCTCCGGCGTGACGGCGACACGGGTTTCCCCCGCCGCCGTCTCGAGCGGCACTCCGATCAACATGGGCTGGCTCCTCTTCGAAGACTATCTTGGCTGGCGCGCAGCTTACACAAGTCTTCAGCGCGATTGGCGATGAGCTTATGCCGGCGCGGACCTGCGCATGATGGCGGCAAGCAGGGATCGGGCCTGTCTCAGCAGCGACAACGGCCTTCGCAACGCTGCGTTGCGAGAGCGTAGACGCCCCTAACATCCGCTCATGTCCACGCCCGCCCCCCGCTGGAAGCCCAGCGTCACCGTCGCCGCCATCGTCGAGCACGCCGGCCGCTTCCTCATCGTCGAAGAGGAAACCAGCGAAGGCCTGCGCCTGAACAACCCGGCGGGCCACCTGGACCCCGGCGAATCGCTGCCCCAGGCGGTGGTGCGCGAGGTGCTGGAAGAGACCGCGCGGGCGTTCACGCCCGGCGGCCTGGTCGGCATCTATCTCACGCGCTTTCACCGGCCGGCCACCGGCGACGACGTCACCTACCTGCGCGTCGCCTTCCGCGGCAGCGTCGGCGAGCCGCTGCCCGGCCGCACGCTGGACGACGGCATCGTGCGCACCTTGTGGCTCACGCCCGACGAGCTGCGCGCCAGCGCGGCGCGCCACCGCAGCCCGCTGGTGCTGCGCTGCATGGAAGACCACCTCGCCGGCCGCGCCTATCCGCTGGAGCTGCTGCAGGCCGACGCGTCGCTGCTGCAGCCGTGGACGCTGGGCTGATCAGCGCAAAGCCACAGAACCGAGCGACCCCTGCTCGCGCGCCTTGACCGCAGCGCGCAGCTCGATGCGCGCTGCCACGGTGGCCGCAGCCGCCGCGCCGGCGTCGCCGGCGGTGCGCCGCTGATCCTCCAGCAATTGCGCCGCACGCGGCGCATCGCTGAAGCTCGCCGCTGCATTGGGCAGCAGCCACAGGTTGCCGCCGAAAGGCCCCGTGCCGGCCAGCCTGGACAGCGTGGCCCAGTGCTGCACGGTGAAGCGGTAGGCCAGCTCGCCGAACGGCGAGTGCTCGGCCACCAGGCCGGGCAGCGCGGCGGCGATATTCGGCGCCAGCGTGCCGTTCAACGCGGTGGCCAGCAGCGCCTCGGCTTGTGCACGATCGCGCCCCGCGGCGAGTGCCGACGCATAAAGCCAGCGGTCTTCCTCGCCGGCGGCATGGCGCAAGCCGGCATTCAGCCGTGCAAAGCGCGCGCGATCGGCGTGCATGCCCACGGCCATCAGCACGCCCTCACGGATCGACGCCGGCAGGCCGCCCCGATCGAAGCGCTCGCGCGCCTGGTGCACCACGGCCGCGTCATCGAAGCGCGCCAGCTGCTGGATCAGCGTACCGCGCAGCTTCAAGGTTTCGGCGTCGTCGTTCGCACGCGGCTGCCAGCCCAGGCGCGCCAACTCGGGCGCGAACAGCGCGCGCCCGCGCTCGCGCAGCCGCGCCTGCGCCGGCGTGCCGGCCAGCGTGTCGTCGAGGAAGTTGAGCCCCGCGCTGGCCACCGCGAACAGCGCGGCCCGGCCTTCGGCGGGCGCCTGTGGCAGCCGTGCGAGCAGATTGAGGTAGACCGACATCGGCAGCTGGCCGGCCTGCGCCAGCGCGAAGCTGTCGCTGAGCAACCCCACGCGGTCGGCCGCCGCGAGCTTGGCGAAGCCGGCGGCGAGGCGCTGCCACTGCGCCGCGTCGTAGTCGACGCGGTAGAAGCCGCGGCCACCAGCATTGGCCACCAACGGCTCGTCGCTGCAGCCGTCGAGCTCGAGTTGCGCGGTCTCGCCATCGAGCAGCGCGGTCACGATCTGCGCGCCGCGCGCCAGCCGCACGAGGATCTTCCACTGCTGCGCCGGCAGCGCGCCGTGCAGCGCGAAGCGGCGTTGCGTCAGCGTGACCTGCGTGCGCCCGTCGCGGCAGCTCTCTCGCATCTGAACGAGCGGGAAGCCGGGCTGGTCGGTCCAGCTCGCCGCCACCGCGGCCACGTCCTTGCCCGAGGCCTGCGCCATGTGGTGCCACAGGTCGCCGGCGGTGGCGTTGGAGAACTGCCGCTCGCGCATGTAGGCGGCCAGCCCGCGCTGGAAGACTTCCGCGCCCAGCCACTGCTCCAGCATGCTCAAGACCGCGCCACCCTTGGTGTAGGTGATGTCGTCGAACTGATCGGTGACCTTGGTCTCGTCGACCGGGCCGGAGCGGATCGCGCGCGTCGCCGCGGTGGCGTCGCGCAGCATCGCGCGGTCGATGTGGCGGCGCTCGTTCAGCGGCACCTGCCACGCCGGATTGAAGTGGTCGCTGGCCTTGTGCTCCATCCACGTGGCGAAGGCCTCGTTGAGCCAGATCTCGTCCCACGACGATGCGGTGACGAGGTTGCCGAACCACTGGTGCGCGATTTCGTGCGCCGCGGTGGCGAAGATGCCGCGCTGCGTATGCGGACTGCTGGTCTTCGCATCGAGCAACAGCGCCGCCTCGGTGTAGGAGATCAGGCCCCAGTCTTCCATCGCACCGTCGCGCACGCCGGGCACGGCGACCTGGTCGAGCTTCGGCAAGGCGTAGGGCACGCCGAAGTAGGCGTTGTAGTAGGGCAGGACCTGGCGCGTGACCTCCAACGCGTAGCGCGCCTGCTCGCGCTTGCCCGGCGCGGTGAGGATGCGCAGCGGCACGCCGGCGGCTTCGCCGGCCAGCACATCGAAGCGGCCGACCGTCAGCGCGACCAGATAGCTCGGCATCGAGGGCGTCGGCGCGAAGCGGTGCAGCGTCGCGTTGCCGTCGGCACGCTGCTCCACCTGCGGCATGTTCGACGCCACTTCCAGCGCGCGCGGCGCGCGCACGCTGATCTCGAACACCGCGCGGAAGGCCGGCTCGTCGAAGGCGGGGAACAAGGTGCGGGCGTGGATCTCTTCCAGCTGCGTGGCCAGCATGCGCGCGGGCTGGCCGCCCGCCTGGTAGTCGACGCGGTACAGGCCCTCGCCGCTGGTGTGCACGACCCCGGCGTAGGCGATGCGCAGCGTGTAGTCGCCGGCCGCGATGGGCTGGCCATCGGCAGGCACGAGGCGCCACAGCGACGCGGCCTCGTCGCGCTCGATGCGCAGCGCGCGTGGGCCTTGCGCGCCGATGAGCGTCGCGCCATCGGCCTTCAGCTCGTGCGCATGCACGGCGAATGAGGCCACCGTCTTGCGCACGCGCAGGCTGATCGCCGCCTGGCCACTGAATCCGTCGCGCGCAGGGTCGAGGTCGAACGTGAGCGCATAGCGCGACGGCACGACGTCTTTCGTCAACCGGCCGGGCGCGGTGTCGAAGTCGAAGCGCGGCTGCGCGAGGGCAGCCGCAGGTAGCGTGAGCGCCGCTGCGAGAGCGAGCGCCGGCGCGAGTGCGCGCATCATGGCCATGTCCCTGTTCGTTCGAAGGCGGCCACTGTAGCGCGCCTGCACGGCGGCGCTGCATCCCCCTCAGGCGGTCTCGGTTTCGAGCCGATGGCGGAAGCCCACCAGCTCGTCGATGGTCAACAGCGGAAAGCCATGTGTCTCGGCGAAGCGCTGCACCTGCTCGCCGCGCGCCATCGTGCCGTCGGCATTCATCAGCTCGCACAGCACCGCCGCGGGCTTCAGGCCCGCCAGCCGCATCAGATCCACGGCGCCCTCGGTGTGGCCGCGCCGCGCGAGCACGCCGCCGGGCGTGGCGCGCAGCGGGAACACGTGGCCGGGGCTGACCAGATCGTAGGGCACGGCGGCGTTGGCGATCGCGGTGCGGATCGTCGTCACGCGGTCGGCGGCGCTGACGCCGGTGCTCACGCCGTCGCGCGCCTCGATCGACACCGTGAACGCGGTGCCGTAGCGGCTCTGGTTGTGCTCGACCATCGGCGCGAGTTGCAGGCGCTTGAGCGTCGGCTCGGGCAGGCACAGGCAGACGATGCCGCTGCACTCGCGGATCAGCAGCGCCATCGTCTCGACGCTCAGGCGCTCGGCGGCGACGATCAGGTCGGCCTCGTTCTCGCGATCGTCGTCGTCGAGCAAGAGGACGGCGCGGCCATCGCGCAACGCGGTGATCGCCTCGCGCAAACGCGGCGGCACCTCGGGATGCCCGACATCGATGCGGGCGGCTTCGGGAAGGGAAGTCAGTTGAGACATTGAAACGCTCCTCGTCAAGTTGGCGAAAAACGTTCCAGGGCGCGCAGATGCAGCGGCCTGCGCGCGACCCAGGGCCGCGCGCTGCCGCGCACCAGCACATCTTCTTTCATCCGGACTCTAGGGAAGCGCCGAAGCGCGTCCTCAACCGTCGGCCCTGGCATCGCACCAGATCTGCTGACCCTCGGCCGGGAGGCCGAGGCGCTCGCGGGCTCATTGCTTGCGCAACATACCGCCGGTGGGGAATTCCACCCCGCCCTGAAGACGTGTGCCTCCCCCTTGCGGGATCGGCGATGCGATCTTAGGGCGGCTCGCTGCCGGCCGGCGTCGCCGAGACGACAAGCCCCTGCGCGGCGCAAGCCCAGGCCCGTCGGCGCCAGATGCCGTTCATCAGCGCGCCGCCGCAG
>VBDL01000026.1 GCA_005884255.1 Betaproteobacteria bacterium
GGTAGCGCGCGAAGGCGAACACGGCGCCGCTGGCGATCAGCGCGGCGAACAGCCAGTCGTAGAGGCTGCGGCCGGCGAAGAGGCCGGGGCGGCGGCCGAGGGTCAGCGTGGTGGTGTTCATGGTGCCTCCTTCAGGAGCGCGGTCTTCAGCGTAGCGAATTCCGTGTCGGCGTCCAGTGTGCGCCGCATCACCGACAAGGCGGTGGTGATGCGCGTCGTGCCCGGCGCGCTACCCGCTTCGAGCCAGATCCACAGCCGGCGTTCCCGGATGTAGAGCATCGCGAACACGCCGACGATGAGCAGCAGCGCGCCGAGGTAGACCAGCGTCTTGCCCGGCGTGCGCGCGACCTGGAACACGCTGGCCTGCACCTGCTTGAAGTCGGCCAGCTCGAAAAGCACCGGCGCGGGGTAGAGGAAGCTGTCCGACAGCGACAGAACCGCCTGCGTCATGAAGCCCTGCGTCTTGTCGTCGTTGGCGAGCGGCGCGATGCCGGCGCGCTCGCGCGACAGGTTCGCGAGCTCGTAGAGGCTGCCGTTGAGGATGCGCAGCAGCACTTCGGAGATGCGCTGGCGCTCGGCCTCCGGAACGCTGGCTTCGAGGAAGTCGGCGAGCGCCTTGAGGCCGCCCGTCGGCGTTTGATCCTTCTTTGCCGCATCGGCACCGGCGAACAGGCCCAGCGTGCGCAGCGCCGTGGCGCGCAGCTGCTGCGCCATCTCCGGCCGGTTGGCCGGCGTAGCCGCCGCGACGTAGCGCTGCGCGGCCTGCTCGCGCAGTGCGGGGTCGAGCAGCGCGCTGCGCAGGCGCAGCCAGCCGTCGAGCTTGTCGTTCTCGTCGGCGGGAATGCGCAGGTAGCGGAACGGCTCGTCCGGCGTGTCGCGCAGGCCGGCGAGGAACACGCGCTGGCCGTCGAGCTCGATCGGCAGCATGTAGTTGTTGAACTCGCGCGCCTGGCCGGCCGCATCGCGCAGCTTGTAGCCGATCGACGGGCCGACGTTGCGCAGCGTCTTCGCGGTCTGCGACTTGGCGCCCGAGCCGAGGTGCTGCTGCAGCGAGCCGACCAGATCGACCTTGCGCACGTCGGTCGCGCTCGCGCTGGCGCTGCCGAGGTTCTCGACGTTGATCACGCGCAGCCCGGTGAACTCCAAGGTCATCTTGCTGCCGCCCGAACTCGCGAGCGACGTGCTGCCGCCGATCGTGCCTTCGATGTCGAACGGCGTGCCGCCGGCGGTCATCGGCAGTGCGTGCAGCTTCACGGCGGAGCCGCCGTCGTCGAAGCTGCTCTGGTAGATCGCGATGCCGCGGTGGAAGGCGGGCTCGTTGACTTTCACCGTCGTCGCGGTCGCTTGGCCGGTCTCGTGATCGTGGATCACGATCTCGCTGGCGAACAGCTTGGGCATGCCGGTGGGGTAGTAGTCGACGATGAACTTCTTCAGCTCCACGTCGAAGGGCAGCTCCTGCAGCACCACGCCATCGGGCAGGTTGATGATGGCGGTGCTGGCGCGCGCGCCCTCGGGCACCGCGAGGTTGGCGCGGAAGGTCGGGTTGGCGTCGGACAGCCGATGCTGCGCCGGCACGTCGCGGATCATGCCGGCGCCGGCGTAGGTGCGCTTGCCCTGCAGCGCCATCTGCGCACGCACGATGAGGTCGCCATCGGCCAGGCCGCCGAGGCAGATCAGCACGATGGCCGTGTGCGCGCTGAGGTAGCCGAGCTTGTTGGCGCCGCCCTGGCGCGCGGCGATCATCGTGCCATGCGCGCGCTCGTCGGCCTTGGCCTTCCAGCCGCCGGCGGTGAGCAGCGCGCTCACGCGCGCGATCACTTGCTCGCGCGTCTCGGCCACCTCGCCGCGGGCCTTGTGGTGAAAGGCCTGCAGCGCCTGCTCGCGCACGTGTTCCTTGAAGGTGCGCAGGTCGGCGGCGATCTTCGGCACGTTGCGCGCAATGCACAGGCTGGTGGAGAGAACGAGAAAGCCGAGGATCAGCAGGAACCAGCCGGCGCTGTACACGGTGTACAGGCCCACGGCGCCGAACACCTCGGCCCAGAACGGCCCGAACTGGTTCACGTAGTTCGGCAGCGGCTCGTGCTGGCGCACGACGGTGCCGATCATCGACGCGATGCAGATCACCGTGAGCAGCGAGATCGAGAAGCGCATCGACGACACGAGCTCCAGCGTGTCGCGCCACGCGCGCGAGCCGCGCTGTACTTCGAGGCCGGTGGTCGGGAGGCTGCTCATCGCGCGATTATCCGGGGCACAAAAAAGGCCGGTGCGAGACCGGCCTTGTCGGGCAAGGGAGAGTTTGCTTCAACGCAAGCCGGCGACGTAGTCGGCCACGGCCTTGATCTCGCGGTCGTTCATCTTCAGCACCACGCCGGCCATCTGCGGGCTGTTGGTGCGCGCGCCGCTGCGGAACGCCAGGAGCTGCGCCTCGGTGTAGTCGGCATGCTGGCCGCCGATGCGCGGGTACTGCGCGGGGATGCCGGAGCCGGTGGGGCTGTGGCAGCCGGCGCAGGCCGGCACCTGGCGGTCGGGCAGGCCGCCGCGGTAGATCTTCTCGCCGAGCTTGACCAGGTCCTTGTTCTTCGCGAAGCCGGGCTTGGCGCTCTTGCCGCCGTAGAAGGCGGCGACGCTCTTCATGTCGGCCTCCGACAGCGCCGACGCGAAGCCCTGCATGATCGGGTTCTTGCGCTTGCCTTCCTTGAACTCGGTCAGCTGCTTGGCGATGTAGTCGGGATGCTGGCCTTGCAGGATGGGGTTGGCCGGGCTGCCACGCGAACCATCGTTGGTATGGCAGGCGGCGCAGACTTGCCCGGAGATCGTCTGGCCGCGCGCGAGGTCGGGCTTGAACGTCGTCTTGGGCGCGTGGGCCGCCTCGACGGCCACGGAGGCCGCGAACCCGGGGGCGGATGCGGCGCCTCCAGCGGCAAGGGCGGGCGCGGCAAGGGCGGCGGCAAACAGCAGGGCAAGGGTCGACTTCATGTCGTATGCGGGCGTCGGTGGCAAAACCGCGCGATTTTACAATGGCTCATGAACGAGTCCGGGACCCCCCCACACAACAATGAGAAGGCGGCGTTGGCGTGGACGCACACGGCGCGCTTTCTCACCACCGCCAGCCGGCTGGACCAGCTGCCCGCCACCGAGCTGCCGGAGATCGCCTTCGTCGGCCGCTCCAATGCCGGCAAGTCCACCGCGATCAACACGCTGGCGCAGCAAAGGCGCCTCGCGTTCGCGTCGAAGACGCCGGGCCGCACGCAGCACATCAATCTGTTCGAGGTCGGCCCGAAGGACGCCGCCGATGCCTTGTTCGCCGACCTGCCAGGCTATGGCTATGCCGCGGTGGAGCGCGGCGCGAAGCTGCGCTGGCAGCAGGTGATGGCCGAGTACCTCGAGGTGCGGCGCAGCCTGTCCGGCAGCAGCTGCTGCGCTTCATCGCGCCGCGCGTGGCCACCGGTGAGGTGAAGCTGCTGGTGCTGCTGACCAAGGCCGACAAGCTCAACCGCAAGGAGGCCGATGCGGCGCTGCGCAGCGTCAGCCAGGGCCTGAGCGAGCTGGCCAACGAGCAGAGCGACATCAACGTCACGCTGTTCTCGGCGCTGAAGAAGAGCGGCGTCGGCGATGCCGCGCAGCTGCTGCACGGCTGGGCCCATCCATGACGGCGACCATCGAGTGCGTCGACGCCGCGCTGCCGCACGGCATCACCTTGTCGTGCCGCGCTGCCGGCCCACTGGATGCGCCACGGCTGCTGTTCGTGCACGGCTTCCCCGAAGCCGCTTTCGTGTGGGATGAGGTGATGCTTGCGTTGGCCGATCGCTACCGCTGCATCGCGCCGAATCTGCGTGGCTACGAGCGGTCTTCCGCCCCCGCGGAGGTCGAGGCCTATCGCGCGAAGCACCTGATGGCCGACCTCGCGGCGCTCATTGCGCAAACCGGCCAGGGCCCGCTGGCGGCGCTGATTGCCCACGACTGGGGCGGCGCGGTGGCGTGGAATCTCGCGGTGCAGCGTCCGGAGCTGATGCAGCGGCTGGTCATCATCAACTCGCCGCACCCGGGCACCTTTGCCCGCGAGCTGCAGCACAACGCGGCGCAGCAGCAGGCCAGCGCCTACATGAACTTCTTCTGCCGCGACGATGCGGCCGAGCTGCTGGCGCAGAACGATTTCGCGCGGCTGTGGCCTTCGTTCACGCGCATGGGCGGCGCCTGGCTCACGGAGAGCGTGAAGGAGCAGTACCGCGCGGTGTGGCGGCAGGGGTTGCAGGGCGGGCTGAACTACTACCGCGCGTCACCGCTGCGCCCGCCCACCGCCGACGACCTCGGCGCGCTGAAGGTGCAGTTCGCGCCGGAGTTCGTCACCGTGCGCGTGCCGACGCGCGTGGTCTGGGGCATGGAGGACACGGCCTTGCCGCCGGCGCTGCTCGACGGCCTGGAAGAGTTCGTGCCCGATCTGCACATCACGCGCGTGGCCGGCGCCACGCACTGGATCGTGCACGAGCGGCCGCAGCTGGTGGTGCAGGAGATCGAGAGCGTGTTGAACGCTCAATCGAAGACGTAGCGGCCCTTGAGCATGCGCGCCGCGCTCTGCAGGCGCTCGCGCAGATGCGGGAACAGCTCGGACGACGATTCGCTGGCGTGGATGCAGCGCGACTGGTCGGACGGCACGTATTCGACGTTCAGCACACAGCTCGCTTCGCCGCAGCTGTATTCCATCGTTTGCGGGTCGAGCAGGCTCACCGACCAGCCTTCGCTCGATGCCACCGTGTTGTGGCCCACCGTCCAGAGTTCTTTGCGCATCAACATCTTTTCCCCTTCCACATGGCGCCTTGGCTGCTTCGTGCGAGAGCTTGGCGCCGACGTGACTCTAGGCTCGTCGCTGAAGGGTGGCATCACCCGACTTTGGGGGGTGGGAATATTCAGCGCCAAAGGGGTGACGAAATCACACTCAAGGCCGCCCGAGGAACAGCGTGATGCCGGTCGAGCCGTGGGGCGCGTGCGTGAGGCCGAAGTACAGCGGCCCGATGCCGGTGTCCGCGCCGAAGAACATGCTCATGCCGGTGCGCAAATCGCCCAGGCTGAGGTCGGCCTTGCGCAGCCACGCATTGCCCGCTTCCAGCGATGCGCCGAAGAAGAAGCCGCGCGTCAGTGTGGGCGTCTGGCTCAGGCGCATGTACCACGCGAGGCGGCCGAACAGCAGGTAGTTGCCTTCGAGCTGCCCCGGCTTGTAGCCCGACAACTGCTGGAAGCCGCCGAGCGCATAGCGCCCGACCGCGGCGCTGCGTGCCTGGTCCACCGCCAGCATCTGGCCATAGAGGCTGAACGTGTGGCGACCCCAGCTGCCCACCGTCAGCGCATTGGCTTCGACGCGGTTGAAGCGCTGCGACTCCGTGCGCCGCACCTCGCCGGTCACCGCCTCGGCCTCGATGCGATAGCCGCTTTGCGGGAAGCTCGCGTAGTCGAGCTGATCGATCACCGCGCGGGCGCGCAGGCCGGTCTCGGTCAGCGCGTCGCCGGTGAAGGAAGGATCGGGGAAGTCGCTGGACAGGATGCGCGGCGTCGTGCGCATGCGCAGCTTGGTCAGGCCCAGGCGCAACTCGCCCAGGCGGCCCCAGGGCTGGCCGAGGTCGATGCCGACGCGCTCGGTGCCGCGCTGGAACACGCCGAGCTCGTTGCCGCTGTCGCGATCGAAGGCCGAGACCTCGCGCCGCTCGATGCCCGCATAGCCGGCCACGAACCAGTCGAAGGCCGGCCCGCGCGTCACGTTCAAGGGTTCGTACAGCTCCGTGTACCACAGCGGCACGGCGCCGAGCTGCAGGCGATTGCGCCACTCGCCGCCGTTGCGCGTGAGCCAATGGCGGTTGTGGCTGATCTTCAGGTTGAAGGCGCTGCGACCGGCGAAATCGGTCGACAGGTCGAGCCCGATGCGGAAGTAGTGCGGCCCCCAGGGCTTGTCTTCGAGCTCGAATTCGAGGCCGTCGCCCTGCATCTCCGGCAGCAGCCGGTAGTCGGCGCGCACGTAGTCGCCGGTGGCGGCCAGCGCGCGCGCATCGCGCTCGGCCTGGGCGGCGTCGAAGGGCTGGCCGGGCTGCGACTCGAGCTGCGCCGTCAGCCGCTCGGGCACGGTCTGCGTCGAGCCGGTGATGCGCACGAAGGAGAGCGTCGCGTGCGGTGCTTGCGGCTGCGGGTGGGCGGCGCGCCACGCGGCGTAGCGCGGCGCGTCGAGCGCCAGCGCGGCGAGCCGCGGCACCATCTGCTCGGCGCCGCGCCGGCCCAATTCGATGAACGCCAGGGCGCTGTCGAAGTCGGCGGCGGTGAGCTTGCCGAGCTGCGGCGACACCAGCACGTCGGCCGGCTGCAGCGTCGCCAGGCTGCGCTGCACGTTCTGCTCGGTGAGGATGTTGATCATCTGCTGCGTCACGCCGAAGGCGGTGGCGAGCGTGTCGCGCGCCGCCAGCGGCGTGCCGATGTTGACGACGATCAGCACGTCGGCGCCCATCGCGCGTGCCACATTCACCGGCACGTTGTTCACGAGGCCGCCATCGCCGAGCACGCGGCCATCGATCTCGGTCGGCGAGAACACGCCGGGCACGCTCATGCTGGAGCGCAGCGCGAGCGCCAGGTCGCCTTCGGAGAGGATCACCGGCTGGCCGCTCTCCATGTCGGTGGCCACCGCGCGGAAGGGGATCGGCAATTCGTCGAAGCGCTGCACGCCGCGCACCGGCAGCGTGTAGCGGCGCAGCAGCGACTCCAGGCCACGGCTCGATACGGCGCCCTGCGGCGTGCGGAACTCGCCGTCGCGCAGCCCGAGCTCGAGCACCGGCGAGATCTCGAAGTCCTCTTCCTTGCGCCGCTGCGACAACTCGCGCCGCTCGACGCGGCTGGCAAAGAGGTTGTCCCAGCGCACGCGCAGCAGCTCGCGCTCCAGCTCGTCGGCGCTCATGCCGCTGGCGTAGAGGCCGCCGATGATGGCGCCCATCGACGTGCCGGCGATCACGTCGATCGGCACATGCTCGCGTTCCAGCACCTTGAGCACGCCGACATGCGCGAGGCCGCGCGCGCCGCCGCCGGAAAGCACGAGGCCGATGCGCGGCCGCTCGGGCGGCGCGGTCTGGGCCCGCGCACTGCCGAGCAGCGCCAGGGCGGCCAGCAGCGCGACTGCGCTACACCGCATCGTCCGGGGCGATCATGTCCCGCAGCACATTGTCGGCCGCGCTCTGCACCAGCGAGCGCGGCGCCAGCGGCAGCAGCAGCTGCTCGCCGTACAGGTGCTCGACCGCCGCTTCGCGCACGGCCCAGGTCAGGTTGTCGCCGGCCGCGTCGGCCAGCAGCCACAGGTCGCCGCCGCTGCTGCGCCACAGCAGCTGCGCGGTTCGCCAATGGCCTTGCAGGAAGATCTGCAGCCACTGCCCCGGCGGGCATTCGCGCAGCCATTCGGCGGCGGCGTCGGGCGGCGATTCGCCGCTGTCCAGCAGATCGGCCGGCACCGTGTCCATGCTGCCCACATCGAGCGCCGGCTGCGCCGCCGCCCGCGACGCTGCTGCGGGCTTGCCGCCGTTGCCGAAGCGCTCGAGCATCTCGATCTTCGTCGCCGCGGCCTGCAGGCTCTTGTCGAAGCGCTCCTGCTCCTGTGCTTGCAAGCGCTGCACCGCCCACTGGTAGAGCGCGGCGTCCTGCACCGGCTCGCGCACGATGTGGTCGATCAGGGTTTGCGCGTGGCGCAACGCCTCGGCCAGCGCCGGGTCGTGCTCACCGCCATGGTTCTCGCTCTGGAACGCGAGCCGGTCCATGAACAGCCACACCGGGTGCGAGTAGGTGTCCAGCGTCGTCGGCTCGCGCAGCGCGACGCGCAGCACCGAGCCATGCAGGCGCGACAGCAGCACCTGCACCGCGGGGCGCACGCGCGGATCGGAGAGGATGGCGTCGAACAGCCGCGACAGCAGCTCGATCATTTGCTGGTCGACGCGGCTGGCGGCGCTGCCCAGCAGCCTCGCGTGCTGCGCGCCCAGCGCCTGCGCGCGTACGCGCGGCCCGGCACTGTCGGGCAGCAGGCGCAGCATCTCGTCGGCGCGCAGCAGCATCTCTTCCAGCGGCGCTGCCTTGCTCGACGGCGCATCCAGCGGCACCGGCATGCTGTCCAGCAGGTCGTGCAGGTCGGCGGCCGGCGGCTCCTCGCGCGCGCCGGGGCGCACGACGTGCGAGCCGGTGGCCCGCACGATGGTGCGGTACATGCTGGGCTCGATGCCCTGTGATTCGAGCCGCGTGCAGGCGGCCGCGCACGCCAGGCGCAGCGACTGCGCCAGTGGCATCGCGGCCAGGCGCATGAAGGCCATGTGGTGGTCGCGCGACAGCGGCAGCGCGCGGGCGGCGGCCCACAGCGCATTGGCATAGGTCTCCGCGTGCAGCGGGTTGGCCTCGCCGGTCACACTCTCCTCGCCGACCAGCGCCGCGGTGAAGGCGCGCAGTTCGCGCAGCTCGTACTCGGCCACGCTGTTGATGGCCTCGACAGTGCGCGACAGCTCGACGTCGGCCAGCACCTCGTCGTCGTCGAGCAGCGACAGCATCAGTTTCGGCGCCGCGGACTGGACCTTGGCGGCTGCAGGCGGCGTGCGGCCCATCTTCGCCAGCTCGGCCTGCGCCTGCTCGCGCAGCGCATCGGCGAAGCGACGGACGATGGCCGGGCGGTATTGCGCCAGCCCACGCACCACGTCGTGCTCGAGCTGCCGGTCGCGCGCGCTGCGCGCCGTGCCGGCGGCCTGCGAACGGTCGATCACCGTCTGCAAGACCTGTTCGCCCAGCGCGGGGGCGCGGGCCAACTCGTCCTCGACGAAGCTCAACAACAGCGGCGACGGGGCGGGCATCTAGTTGTGGACCAATGACATGCAGCAAATTATCCGCTGCCTGTGCGATCTGCGACCCAGGAAAGCCCTGGGCTTCGCGGAACGCAAAAAGCCCGCGGGCCTTGCGGCGCGCGGGCTTCGCGGATCGGGCGATCGGCGATGGACTTACATGTCCATGCCCATGCCGCCCATGCCACCCATGCCGCCGCCCGGCATCGCAGGACCTTCCTCCTTCGGCGCCTCGGCGACCATCGCCTCGGTGGTGAGCATCAGCGAGGCGACCGACGCGGCGTTCTGCAGCGCGGTGCGCGTGACCTTGGTCGGGTCCAGGATGCCCATCTCGATCATGTCGCCATACTGGCCGTTCTGGGCGTTGTAGCCGTAGTTGCCCTTGCCGTTGACGACGGCGTTGACGACCACGCTCGGCTCGTCGCCGGCGTTGGCGACGATCTCGCGCATCGGTTGCTCGATGGCGCGCATCACGATCTTGATGCCGGCATCTTGATCGTGGTTGTCGCCCTTGAGCGAGCCCACGCCGGTGCGGGCGCGCAGTAGCGCGACGCCGCCGCCGGCCACGATGCCTTCCTCGACGGCGGCACGCGTGGCGTGCAGCGCGTCTTCCACGCGGGCCTTCTTCTCCTTCATCTCGACTTCGGTGGCGGCACCGACCTTGATCACCGCCACGCCGCCGGCCAGCTTGGCCACGCGCTCTTGCAGCTTCTCGCGGTCGTAGTCGCTGGTGGCTTCCTCGATCTGCACGCGGATCTGCTTGACGCGCGCTTCGATGTCGGCCGCCGCACCGGCGCCGTCGATGAGGGTGGTGTTTTCCTTGCCCACTTCGACGCGCTTGGCCTGGCCCAGATCGGCCAGCGTGACCTTCTCCAGCGTCAGGCCCACTTCCTCGGCGATGACCTTGCCGCCCGTCAGGATGGCGATGTCTTCGAGCATGGCCTTGCGGCGGTCGCCAAAGCCCGGCGCCTTGACGGCGACGACCTTGAGGATGCCGCGGATGGTGTTGACCACCAGGGTCGCCAGCGCTTCGCCTTCGACTTCTTCAGCGACGATCAGCAGCGGACGGCCGGCCTTGGCCACCTGCTCCAGCGTGGGCAGCAGGTCGCGGATGTTGCTGATCTTCTTGTCGAACAGCAGCACGAACGGGTTCTCGAGGATCGCCGACTGCTTCTCGGGGTTGTTGATGAAGTAGGGCGACAGGTAGCCGCGGTCGAACTGCATGCCTTCGACGACGTCGAGCTCGTTGGCCAGCGACTTGCCGTCTTCGACGGTGATGACGCCTTCCTTGCCGACCTTGTCCATCGCGTCGGCGATGATCTTGCCGATCGACTCGTCCGCATTCGCGGAGATCGCGCCGACCTGGCTGATTTCCTTGCTGGTGGTGGTCGGCTTGCTGGCCTTCTTCAGCTCGTCGACCAGCGCGATGACGGCCTTGTCGATGCCGCGCTTGAGGTCCATCGGGTTCATGCCGGCGGCCACGTACTTCATGCCTTCGCGGATGATCGACTGCGCCAGCACAGTGGCGGTCGTGGTGCCGTCACCGGCGTTGTCGCTGGTCTTGGAAGCGACTTCCTTGACCATCTGCGCGCCCATGTTCTGCAGCTTGTCCTTGAGCTCGATCTCCTTGGCGACCGAGACACCGTCCTTGGTGACGGTGGGGGCGCCGAACGAGCGCTCCAGAACCACGTTGCGGCCCTTGGGGCCCAGGGTGACCTTGACTGCGTTGGCGAGGATGTTCACACCCTCGACCATGCGCGCGCGGGCTTCGCCGCCGAAGACGACGTCTTTTGCTGCCATGTCAAATACTCCGAAATCGTTACGTTGGTTTGTTCAATTTACCGATTCGTCGAGGATCACTTCTCGACGACGGCAAACAGGTCTTCTTCGCGCATCACGAGCAGCTCGTCGCCCTCGACCTTGACGGTCTGGCCGCTGTACTTGCCGAACAGCACGCGATCGCCGACCTTGATGTTCAGGGTGATGAAGTCGCCCTTGTCGTTACGCTTGCCCGGGCCGACGGCCACGACTTCACCCTGGTCGGGCTTCTCGGCAGCGTTGTCGGGGATCACGATGCCCGACGCGGTCTTGGTTTCTTGTTCCAGGCGCTTGACGATCACGCGATCGTGCAACGGACGAAGTTTCATTGCATCTCCTTGGCTAGTTCAGTACGGTTTCTCAAGCGGCACCCAGACAGTGAGCGCCCATTGACAACCTGGCGACCGGGCCGGGACCCGGAGTTAGCACTCCTATCTTGAGAGTGCTAGCAGAGGCGAATTATAGGGACGGCCGGTGAGCTTTCAAGCCTGTCCTGACCCTTGGATACTTCAGGGCAGGAGCATCGGGGGGCCGGCACGGCGCTTGCGCTGGACTGCTTTCTTGGGGGGTGCCTTAAGCAGGAGACAGCATGAAGGTCGTCGAGGATCCCAGCTTGGCGCCGGCCGATGCGCTGAACGCGTTGCTCACCGCGCTGACCGCGCTGCGCGATGGCGATGCCAGCATTCGGCTGCCACTGCACTGGACCGGCGTAGCCGGCAAGGTCGCCGACATGTTCAACGACGTCGTCGGCCACAACGCAGACATGGCGGCCGAGCTGGCGCGGCTGCGCCGCGTGGTCGGCAAGGAGGGCAAGCTCAAGCAGCGCGCGTCGCTGCATGCCTCCCGCGGTTTCTGGGGCGAGTCGGTCGACAGCATCAACTCGCTGATCGACGACCTGGTGCACCCGACTTCCGAAGTGGCGCGGGTGATCGGTGCGGTCGCGCAGGGCGACCTGTCCAAGAGCATGGCGCTGGAGGTCGAGGGCCGCGCGCTGCAGGGCGAGTTCCTTCGCACCGCGCAGACGATCAACAAGATGGTCGAGCAGCTCGGCGATTTCTCGGCCGAGGTGACCCGCGTGGCGCGTGAGGTGGGCACCGAAGGCAAGCTCGGCGGCCAGGCCAAAGTCAAGGGCGTGGCCGGCACGTGGAAGGACCTCACCGACAGCGTGAACTCGATGGCCGGCAACCTGACCGACCAGGTGCGCAACATCGCCGACGTGACCACCGCGGTGGCCAAGGGCGACCTCTCGAAGAAGATCGACGTCGATGTGAAAGGTGAGTTCCTCACGCTGAAGACGACGATCAACACCATGGTCGACCAGCTGCGCTCGTTCGCGTCTGAAGTGACGCGGGTGGCGCGCGAGGTCGGCACCGAGGGCATCCTCGGCGGCCAGGCGCGCGTCGAAGGCGTGGCCGGCACGTGGAAGGACCTCACCGACAGCGTCAACTCGATGGCCGGCAACCTGACGAGCCAGGTGCGCAACATCGCCGACGTGACGAAGGCGGTGGCCGCCGGCGACCTGAGCAAGAAGATCACGGTGGACGTGAAGGGCGAGATCCTCGAGCTGAAGAACACCGTCAACACGATGGTCGACCAGCTGAGATCGTTCGCCGCCGAGGTGACGCGCGTGGCGCGCGAAGTGGGCACCGAGGGCAAGCTCGGCGGCCAGGCCGACGTGCAGGGCGTGGCCGGCACGTGGAAGGACCTGACCGAGAGCGTGAACTTCATGGCCGGCAACCTCACGAGCCAGGTGCGCAACATCGCCGAGGTGACGACCGCGGTGGCGGCGGGCGACCTCAGCAAGAAGATCACGGTGGACGTGAAGGGCGAGATCCTCGAGCTGAAGAACACCATCAACACGATGGTCGATCAGCTCCGATCCTTCGCTGCGGAAGTCACGCGCGTGGCGCGCGAGGTGGGCACCGAGGGCAAGCTCGGCGGCCAGGCCGACGTGCAGGGCGTGGCGGGCACGTGGAAGGACCTGACCGACAGCGTCAACTCGAGCCGCAGGCGACCTGTCCAAGCAGATCACGGTGGACGTGAAGGGTGAGATCCTCGAGCTGAAGGCCACCATCAACACGATGGTCGACCAGCTGTCGTCGTTTGCCGCCGAAGTGACGCGCGTGGCGCGCGAGGTCGGCACCGAAGGGCGGCTCGGCGGCCAGGCCGAGGTGGGCGGCGTGTCGGGCACCTGGAAGGACCTGACCGACTCCGTCAACTCGATGGCCGGCAACCTGACGTCCCAGGTGCGCAACATCGCCGACGTGACGAAGGCGGTGGCCGCCGGCGATCTGAGCAAGAAGATCACCGTCGACGTGAAGGGCGAGATCCTCGAGCTGAAGAACACCGTCAACACGATGGTCGACCAGCTATCGTCGTTTGCGGCCGAGGTCACGCGCGTGGCGCGCGAGGTCGGCACCGAGGGCAAGCTCGGCGGCCAGGCCGACGTGCAAGGCGTGGCCGGCACGTGGAAGGACCTCACCGACTCGGTCAACTCGATGGCCGGCAACCTCACATCTCAAGTCCGGAACATCGCCGACGTGACCAAGGCCGTGGCCGCGGGTGACCTGTCGAAGAAGATCACCGTGGACGTGAAGGGCGAGATCCAGGAGCTGAAGAACACCGTCAACACGATGGTCGACCAGCTGCGTTCATTCGCCGCGGAAGTGACGCGCGTGGCACGCGAGGTGGGCACCGAGGGCAAGCTCGGCGGCCAGGCCGACGTGCAGGGCGTGGCCGGCACCTGGAAGGACCTGACCGAGACGGCCGTGGCCGCCGGTGACCTGAGCAAGAAGATCACGGTGGACGTGAAGGGCGAGATCCTGGAGCTGAAGAACACCATCAACACGATGGTCGACCAGCTCAGAAGCTTCGCGGCGGAAGTGACGCGCGTGGCGCGCGAAGTGGGCACCGAAGGCAAGCTCGGCGGCCAGGCCGACGTGCAGGGCGTGGCCGGCACGTGGAAGGACCTGACCGAGTCGGTCAACTCGATGGCTTCGAACCTCACGGTGCAGCTGCGCGACGTGTCGAAGGTCTCGGCGTCGATCGCCGGCGGCGACCTGACGCAGAAGATCACCGTCGACGTGCGCGGTGAGATCCTGCAGATCAAGAACGTGATCAACACGATGGTCGACCAGCTGTCGTCCTTCGCCGCGGAAGTGACACGGGTGGCGCGCGAGGTGGGCACCGAAGGGCGGCTCGGCGGCCAGGCGCAGGTGAAGGGCGTGTCGGGCACCTGGAAGGACCTCACCGACAACGTCAACTTCATGGCCGGCAACCTGACGAGCCAGGTGCGCGGCATCGCCAAGGTGGTGACCGCGGTGGCCAATGGCGACCTGAAGCAGAAGCTCACCGTCGAGGCCAAGGGCGAGATCGCTGCGCTGGCCGAGACCATCAACAGCATGACGGACACGCTGGCCACCTTCGCCGATCAGGTGACGACGGTGGCGCGCGAAGTGGGCGTCGAGGGCAAGCTGGGCGGCCAGGCCAAGGTGCCGGGCGCCTCCGGCACGTGGAAGGGCCTGACCGAGAACGTCAACGAGCTGGCTGCCAACCTGACGACGCAGGTGCGCGCCATCGCCGAGGTGGCCACCGCGGTGACGCAGGGCGACCTGACGCGCTCGATCGCGGTGGAGACACAGGGCGAGGTGGCGTCGCTGAAGGACACCATCAACGAGATGATCCGCAACCTGAAGGACACGACGAACAAGAATACCGAGCAGGACTGGCTGAAGACCAACCTCGCGAAGTTCAGCCGCATGCTGCAGGGCCAGCGTGACCTCGTGACCGTGGGCCAGATGATCCTGTCGGAGCTGGCGCCGGTGGTCGGCGCGCAGCAGGCCGAGTTCTACGTGATGCGCGCCGGCGTCGATGCGCCACAGCTGAAGCTGCTGGCGAGCTACGCCTCGGGCGGCCAGCACATGCACGGCAAGGAGGTCGAGCTCGGGCAGGGTCTCGTGGGTCAGTGCGCGCTCGACAAGGAAAAGATGCTGCTCACCAACGTGCCGAGTGCGGCCTTCCGCATCGCCTCGGGGCTGTCGGACACCGCGGCGATGGACGTGCTGGTGCTGCCTGTCGTGTTCGAGGGCCAGGTGCGCGGCGTGCTGGAGCTGGCGTCGCTGGAGCGTTTCAGCCCGGCGCACCAGGCCTTCCTCGACCAGTTGACCGAGTCGATCGGCATCGTCATCAACACCATCGAAGCGAACACACGCACCGAGGACCTGCTGGAGCAATCGCAGTCGCTGGCGCAGGAACTGCAAAGCCGCCAGCAGGAGTTGCAGCAGACCAACCAGGAGCTGCAGGAAAAGGCGCGATTGCTCGCCCACCAGAACGAGGAGGTCGAGCACAAGAACCGCGAGGTCGAGCAGGCGCGCCAGGCGCTGGAAGAGAAGGCCGAGCAGCTGGCGCTGACCTCGAAGTACAAGTCGGAGTTCCTCGCCAACATGTCGCACGAGCTGCGCACGCCGCTCAATTCCTTGCTGATCCTCTCCGACCAGCTGTGCAAGAACCCCGAGGGCAACCTCAACCCGAAGCAGGTCGAGTTCTCCAAGACGATTCACGCGTCCGGCAACGACCTGCTGATGCTGATCAACGACATCCTCGACCTGTCGAAGATCGAGTCCGGCACGGTGGCGGTGGATGTCAGCGAGCTGCGGCTCGATGACCTGCTGCGCTCCATCGAGCGCAGCTTCCGCCACTTCGCCGAATCCAAGCACCTGGAGTTCATCGTCAATTCCGAGGTGCCGCTGCCGAAGACGATGGTCACCGATGCAAAGCGGCTGCAGCAGATCATCAAGAACCTGCTGTCCAACGCCTTCAAGTTCACGCATAGCGGCCATGTCGCCTTCTCGATCGAGGCGGCGAACGGCGGCTGGTCCCCGGACAACGAGGAGCTGAACCGCTCGGCCCAGGTGATCGCGTTCTCGGTGTCGGACACCGGCATCGGCATCTCGCCGGACAAGCAGCAGATCATCTTCGAGGCCTTCCAGCAGGCCGATGGCTCGACCTCGCGCAAGTACGGTGGCACCGGCCTGGGCCTGGCCATCAGCCGCGAGCTGTCGAAGCTGCTCGGCGGCGAGATCCACCTGATCAGCGCGCCGGACAAGGGCAGCACGTTCACGCTATACCTGCCGCAGAACTACGCCCCTTCGCGCAGCGCGCGCCATGCCCGCGTGGCGGCCAGCGATGCAGAAGCGCGCGTCGAGGTGCGCGAAGCGATCGCACAGGACGAGGTGCTCGACGGTCGCGACGCCGACAGCCACGGCTTCGTCAACATTGCCGGAGACGACCGCGGCGACATCACCAGCGGCGAGCATGTGCTGCTGATCGTCGAGAACGACATCGCCTTCGCCAAGGTGCTGCTGGAGGCGGCGCGCAGCAACGGCTTCAAGGGCCTGGTCGCGACCACCGGCGCCAGCGCG
>VBDL01000776.1:0-1801 GCA_005884255.1 Betaproteobacteria bacterium
ATCGCTGAAGCTCGGCGTCATCGGTGCCCATGCGGCGGGGCATGACGCGGCCTTCGAAGTGCGCGCCTTCATCGGTGACGGCGACTACGAAGACCCGGTGACCGGCAGCCTCAACGCCAGCCTCGCGCAATGGATGATCGGCGCTGAGCTGGCGCCGACCGCTTATGTCACGGCGCAGGGCACGGCGATGGGCCGCGCCGGCCGCGTGCACGTGCGGCGCGATGCCGAGGGCAACGTGTGGATCGGCGGCGATTGCGTCACGCTCATCCAGGGAGACGTGGCGCTGTGACGGCGCTCGATCACGTCGTCGTCGCCGCGGCCTCGCTCGACGAGGGCGTGCGCTGGTGCGAAGCCACGCTCGGCGTCACGCCGAGTGCGGGCGGCGCGCATCCGCTGATGGGCACGCACAACCGCGTGCTCGACATCAGCAGCGAGCGTTTCACGCGCTGCTACCTGGAGATCATCGCCATCGACCCGGCGGCGCCGGCACCTACCGCGACGCGCCGCTGGTTCGATCTCGACGATCCCGCGATGCAGCGGCGCTTGCGCGAGCAGGGGCCGCGGCTCGTGCACTGGGCCGTACGCAGCGATCGCATCGATGAACTGGCGCCGCAGGTCGACAGCGGCACGGTGCGCGCCGCATCGCGGCAGACGCCGCACGGCGAGCTGCGCTGGCGCATCACGATTCGCGATGACGGCCGGCGCGGCGCCGGTGGCGCGTTGCCGACGCTGATCGAGTGGGGCGACATGCATCCCTGCGATCGCCTGCCGGCCAGCGGCGTGGCGCTGCGCACGATCGAGGTGGCAGGGCTCGGTGCTGCTTTCGACACGCTGCGTTTGCGCGAGGCTGGCGTGACGCCCTCGCTCGACACGGCCATGCCGCTGGCTGTCGAGCTCGATGCGCCACGCGGCCGCGTGAGGTTGACCCCATGACCGAAGAACTGTTTCGCGAAGACGCCACGCTCGCCGAGTGTGACGCGACGATCGTTGCCATCGACGAGCGCGGCGTGCAACTCGACCGCACAGTGTTCTATCCGCAAGGCGGTGGCCAGGCCGGCGACCGCGGCGAGTTGATCTTCGAAGACGGCCCACGCTTGGCGATCGCCGACACGCGCAAGGGCCAGGCCGTGGGCGAGATCCTGCACCTGCCGGCACCCGGCCAGGAGGCGCTGCTGTCGCGGCTGCAGGCCGGGCAGCGCGTGCGTGCAAGCATCGACAGCGCGCGCCGCAAGCGCCACATGCGCCTCCACACAGCGACGCACTTGCTGTGCGCGCTGGTGCCGCACCCAGTGGACGGCTGCTCGATCACCGCCGACTACGCGCGGCTGGATTTCCACATGAGCGAGCCGCTGGACAAGGAGGCGCTGACCGCCGGGATCGCGCGCCTCGTCAGCGAAGCCCACCCGGTGAGCCACCGGTGGATCAGCGAGGCCGAGCTCGATGCGAACCCGCAGCTCGTGCGCAGCATGAGCGTGCAGCCGCCGCGCGGCTTGGGAACCGTGCGCGTGCTCGAGATCGACGGCGTCGACCTGCAGCCCTGCGGCGGCACGCATGTGGCGAACACCGCCGAGGTCGGTGGCGTGGTGGTGACCAAGATCGAAAAGAAGTCGGCGATGACCCGGCGCGTCGTGCTCGGTTTCTCGAATAGCTAAACTGGCAGCAGACGCGGTCTTCTCGCGCCTGCATGGACACCGCCCCCGACATACGACTCTTCGCACCGGCATCGGCCCTCGAGTTCGATGCCGCGCGCCAGCTGCTGCGCGAGTACGCCGACAGCCTCGGCGTCGACCTGTGCTTCCAG
>VBDL01000776.1:1897-2236 GCA_005884255.1 Betaproteobacteria bacterium
CGCCGACTCCGACTACCCCAACGCCTGCGAGATGAAGCGCCTCTATGTGCGTCCGGCCTTTCGCCGTTTCGGCCTCGGCCGCCAGCTTGCGCAGGCGCTGATGGACCGCGCCACCGAGGCCGGCTACTCGACGATGCTCCTCGATACGCTCGACGACATGGAGGCCGCACGCGGCCTGTACGAGACGCTCGGCTTCGACGAGGTGCCGCCCTACTACTTCAATCCCATCCCCGGTGCGCACTACCTGAAAGCGGACCTGATTTAGGAGTGTTGGTTACCGCGAGTAGCTGACGCGCCTGCCTAAGTCTTCGCTCACTCTCGGTGCGCCGCGGCGCGAGT
>VBDL01000778.1 GCA_005884255.1 Betaproteobacteria bacterium
CCAAGCCCGCGCTCTCGGTTTCTGGGACGATGCCCACCCCGACGACAATCCGCCGATGGACGGGCAGGGTCGCGTCGAAGTGCCGCAGTGGCGGCATGCGCTGATCAACTACCCGCACCCCTTGCTGCGCCAGGGCCTGGTGGTGCTCGACACGCCGGGGCTGAACGCGATCGGCGCCGAGCCGGAGCTGACGCTCGGCCTGCTGCCCAGCGCGCACGCCACCGTCTTCATCCTCGGTGCCGACACCGGAGTCACCAAGTCCGACATGGCGATCTGGCGCGACCATCTGGGCACGCAGCAGCTCGCGCGCTTCGTCGTGCTCAACAAGATCGACGCGATGATCGACCCGCTGGCCACTGCCGACCAGGTGGCCGCGCAGATCGAGTCGCAACGCCAGGCCACGGCCCGCACGCTCGACATTGCCGCGGCGCGGGTGTTTCCGCTGTCGGCCCGGCAGGCCCTGGCCGCGCGGGTCGAGGGTGACGCAGCGATGCTGGCCAACACTGCCGCAGCGCCGCCAGGTCTTGCAGCAGGCGGTCGACGATGCGGCGCGGCAGGTCGAAACGCGGGTCGCGCGGCGCCTGGGCGATGCCCGCCGGCAGCTCGCCGAGCAGATGCTCGAGCTGCGCGGCGTACGCGGCAAGAGCAGCGCCAAGGTTCGCTTGATGATCCAGCGCGTCGTGGAAGAAACGGCGGAGTTCGAGCGCTGCACCACGCGCCTGCAGGCGCTGCGCGCGGTGCACGGCCGCATGCTCAAGGACGCGCTCGTCGGCCTGTCGAGCGATCGCCTGCGCGAGGAGGTGGAACGCATGCAGGCCGAGATGCACGCCTCGCTGCTGAACCTGGGCGCGAAGAAGGCCTTCATCGGCATGTGCATGCGGCTGCGCGACTTGCTGGCTGCCGCGCTCGGCCATGTCGACGAGATCCGCGAAATGCTCGCCGCGAGTTTCGGCAAGCTCAATGCCGAGTTCGGCTTCGCGCTCGCGCTGCCGAAAGGGCCCGAGATCGCGCGCTTCTCCGAAGAGCTGACGCTGATCCAGCGCAACTACGTGCAGTACCTCGGCCTGACCCAGGCCTTGCGACTGTCGCAGCCGAAGTTCACGGAGCAGTTTCGCCGCATGCTGGTGTCCAAGCTGCGGGTGGTGTTCGAAAACGCGAGCGGCGAGCTCGAGCAGTGGAGCAAGGGTGCGTCGGCCCAGGTCGATTCGCAACTGCGCGAACGCCGGCGCAGCTTTCGCCGCCGCCACGAGGCGCTGGAGCGCATCCAGAACGCAGCCGGCGAACTCGAGCAGCGCATCGGCGAGGTCGAGATGCAGGACCAGCGCCTGCCGCGGCGCTGCGCGAGCAGGACGCGCCGCAGGATGCCCTCGACATCGATCTGCTGACGCTCAACCTGCCTGCCAGCGACGAACCGGCGCCGGTTCTGCTGCGCCACGCGCAGGCTTGACGAAGGGCGTGGCCTCGGGCGTGGGTTCAGCGTCGTTTGCCGCGCGCGTGATCGACTGGCAGCGCACGCACGGTCGCCATGCGCTGCCGTGGCAGGGCACGCGCGATCCGTATCGCGTCTGGCTGTCGGAGATCATGCTGCAGCAGACGCAGGTCGCGACGGTGCTCGGCTATTACGAGCGCTTTCTCCAGCGATTTCCCGATGTGCGGTCGCTCGCCGCCGCGCCGCTGGACGAAGTGTTCGCGCTGTGGAGCGGGCTCGGCTACTACAGCCGCGCGCGCAACCTGCACCGCTGCGCCCAGGCGGTGGTCGCCGAGCACGGTGGTCGTTTTCCGGCGAGCAGCGAAGCGCTCGCCCAGCTCCCCGGCATCGGCCGCTCGACCGCGGCGGCGATCGCGGCGTTCTGCTTCGGCGAGCGGGTGGCGATTCTCGACGGCAACGTCAAGCGGGTGCTGACCCGCGCGCTCGGGTTCGACGGCGATCTCGCCGTCGCCGCGCAGCAGCGCGACCTGTGGGCCGAGGCCACGCGCTTGCTGCCCGAGCGAGGCATCGAGTCCTATACGCAGGGCTTGATGGACCTGGGCGCGACGCTGTGCCTGGCGCGCTCGCCGCAATGCCCGCAGTGCCCCGTACGGCGGCACTGCGTGGCGGCGCGCGAGGGCACGCCGGAGCGCTATCCGGTGAAGAGCCGAACGCTCAGGCGCGGGCGGCGCGAGCACCTGTGGCTGTGGCTGCGTTGGCGCGAGCGGCTCTGGCTCGCACAACGGCCTGCGACGGGGGTGTGGGCCGGACTGTGGAGCCTGCCCGAGTTCGATTCGGCGCAAGCCTTCACCGCGGCGAGCGCGGACTGGCCGGGCGCCGGCGAGGCGCTGCCGAGCTTCACCCACGTGCTGACCCATCTGGACTGGACGCTGCACCCCTTGCGCTGGACCTTGCCCGAGCGCAGCTCGAGCGCGCGCGTGAAGGCCATCACCGACGCACTCCCCGCCGGACGCTGGTTCGGCCTCGACGAGGCACTGGCCGCCGGCCTGCCTGCGCCGCTGCGCAAGCTGCTGATGGCGCTGGGCGCCAGCTCCGAGTAGCCCGGATGAAATCCGGGAACACGCGGGTCCCCGGATTTCATCCAGGCTACGTCACCACGCCCTTGCTGCGCAGGAATTCATCGACGAGCTGCAGCCGCACCGTCGCATCGGGCAGCTCCATCAGCTTCTGCTTGGCCGCCAGCGAGATCGGCAGGATCTCGCACCAGCGGTTGGCGACCCAGCCCGCGTCGTCGAAACGGTAGGGTTGCAGGAAGGGCACCGAGCCCTGCGCCTTCAGCGTGGCGATCGCATTGGCCAGCCCCTTCACCGTCTCGTGCAGCGCCTCGGCCGGAGCGGCGCTGTCGTCGTCAGGCAGCGTCTCGACCTGCGCGATCCACAGCCCGTCGCTTTGCTGGCGTCTGGACTTGACCTCGAAGCGCTGTGTGCCGCGGCAGCGCACTTGCAGGATGCCGGCCTGCGCGCTGTCGACATCGATCAGCTCGGCCATCGTGCCGATCGTTTCGAACGCGACGGCCTCGCTCGCCTTGCGGACCTCCGCGCCCTGGCGCAGGGCAACCACGCCGAACGGCTCGCTGTCGCGCACGCAGCCGCCGATCAAGTCCAGGTAGCGCGCCTCGAACACCTTCAGCGTCAGCAGGCCGTCGGGAAACAGCACGGCTTGCAGTGGGAACAGCGACAACTCGAACGGGATGGCAGGTGCGGGCATC
>VBDL01000777.1 GCA_005884255.1 Betaproteobacteria bacterium
GACTACGTGGTGCTCAGCCTTTACCAGCTCGAGATGGAATACCTGCGCTTTCGCGAGCAATGCCGAGCCGAGGTGCTGGCGCCGGCGGCGGTCGAACCGTCGACGCTGCAGCTGCGCTACGACATCCTCGTCAGCCGCGTGACGCTGCTGGAGAATGACCGCGCCGCCCGTCTGCTGCGCAGCCGACCGGAGTTCGGTGACACGCTGCACAAGCTGCGCGGCTTCATCGACCGGGCGGACCTTTACTTCGGCGAGACGGCGCGCGCACCGCTCAGCCCGCCGGCGCTGAAGGCTTTGCTCGCCGAGCTCGACGCGCTGTCCGACTCGGTGCACGGGCTCACGCTGGACGCCGCGCATCACGTGGCCGAGCAGGTCACCCAGCGCAACATGGCGGTGCAGCAACACAACCAGATCGCGCTGGCGCTCAGCGGCTTTCTGATTGCGCTGACGCTGGCCTTCGCCATCATCGCGCTGCGCCAGATGCGCCAGCTCGACGAGCGACGCCGCGGGCTGGAGCAGCTCGCCGAGCGCCTGCACGAGGCGCGCGGCGCGGCGGAAGCCGCCAGCCAGGCCAAGAGCGCCTTCCTCGCCAACATGAGCCACGAGCTGCGCACGCCCTTCCAGGGGCTGCTGGGCATGCTCGCGCTGTTGCGCGAGACCTCGCTCGATGCGCGCCAGCTGGCCCACCTGAACACGGCGCAGGACTCGGCGCGCCACCTGCTGTGCATCGTCAACGACATCCTCGACCTGTCGACGCTGGAGTCAGGCCACCTGGAGCTCAACCCCGAACCGGTGGACCTGCGGCGACTGCTCGCCGAGGTGGAATCGCTGATGCGCGCCTCGGCCTCCGACAAGGGGCTGGCGCTGCATCTGAGCGTCGACGCGAGCGTGCCCTCGTGGGCGCTGCTCGATGCCACACGCGTGCGTCAGGTGCTGTTCAACCTGCTGTCCAACGCCATCAAGTTCAGCGATACGGGCGGCGTGTCGCTGGCCGTGAACCTGCGCAGCAGCGATGAGGGCGAGCGCCGCCTGCGGCTGGCCGTCAGCGACACCGGCATCGGCATCGACTCGGCCACACAAGCTCGCCTGTTTCAGCGCTTCATGCAGGGAGATGACCGGCGCTCACCTTGATGGGCGGCGACATCATCCTGCACAGCGAGCCCGGGCACGGCAGCACCTTCCTGCTCGAGCTGCCCTTCGTCGAGGCCGCGGCGCCAGCCCGTCCCGCCGCCGCGACCGCATCGGGGCCTGTGCCGGCCGCCCCCGCGCTGGACGTGCTGGTGGCCGAGGACCATCCGATCAACCAGCGCGTACTCGCGGCGCTGCTGGAGCGCCTCGGGCAGCGCGCGCACTTCGTCGCCAACGGCTCGGAAGCGCTGCAAGCCACCGCCGAGCAGCGCTTCGATCTCGTGCTGATGGACCTGCACATGCCCGTGATGGACGGCGTCGCCGCCACGCAGGCCATCCGCGCGCGCGGCGACGAGGCGGCGCGCTCGCTGAAGATCGTTGCCTTGAGCGCCGATGCTTTCGCCGAGACGCGCGCACGCTGCCTGCGCGCCGGCATGGACGACTTTCTCAGCAAGCCGGTGGACCTGCTCGGGCTCAATGAGCTGCTTGCGCGCTTGTTCACCGGTGCCTCGACGGTGCGCAGCGCCGACGCGCAGAAGCTCGACGCCGAGCCGGCGTTGCTCGACCACACGGTCATCGGCAGCGTGCGCAGCGTGATGCCGGCACCGCGCTTCGCGGCGCTGCTCGCCACCTTCTTCGACAGCTGCCCGGCGCAATTGCGGGAGATGCGCGCGGCGGCGAGTGCCGGGAACGACGGGGAGCTGCGCGCCAACGCTCATCGCCTGAAGGGTGCCGCGCTGAACCTCGGGCTGCGCGCGGCCGCCGCAGCCGCGCAGTTGCTGCAGAAGGGCTCCGCCGATGCGACGGCGCACGACCAACTGCAGCTCGTCGACCAGCTCGAAGCTCAGCTCGCGGCCAGCCGCCACGAATGCCAAGCGCAAGGATTCGTCTAGATCATCACCGGCTCCGGCTCCAGCCGGATGCCGAAGCGCCCGTAGACGCTTTCCTGGATGGCGCGCGCCAGCGTCACCACCTCCGCGCCGCTGGCGCCGCCGCGGTTGACCAGCACCAGCGCCTGCCGCTCGTAGACGGCGGCGCGCCCTACCGACTTGCCCTTCCAGCCGCAGGCATCGATGAGCCAGCCGGCGGCCAGCTTGAAGCGGCCATCGGGCAGCGCGTAGTGCACGATCTCCGGGTCGCGCCCGATGATGTCGCGGCACTGCTCGGCGCTGACGACGGGGTTCTTGAAGAAGCTGCCGGCGTTGCCGATCTCGGCCGGGTCGGGCAGCTTGGCGCGGCGGATCGCGCAGATCCAGTCGAAGATCTGCTGCGCGTCGGGGTGCGTGATGCCTGTCTCGTGCAGCTTGCGCTCGAGGTCGAGGTAGCCGAGCACCGGCTGCCACGGCCGCGGCAGCCGAAAGCGCACGCGCGTGATGATGCTCTTGCCGGCCAGCACGTTCTTGAACACGCTGTCGCGGTAGCCGAAGTGGCACATCGCGGCGTCCAGCAGCACGCTGCGGCCGGTGACCAGGTCCACCGCATCGAGCGACTCGAAGCGGTCCTTCAGCTCGACGCCATAGGCGCCGATGTTCTGCACCGGCGCGGCGCCCACGGTGCCGGGAATCAAGGCGAGGTTCTCCAGCCCGGGCCAGCCCTGCTGCAGCGTCCAGGCGACGAAGTCGTGCCAGGTCTCGCGTCGGCGCGCTCCTGCACCAGGCGCCGGCCGCGCACCTCGATCTTCACGACCAGCGACTCGACGTCATGCGTGAGCACGATGTTGCTGCCACCACCGAGGATGAACTTCGGCGCGCGGCCGAATTCGGGGTGGTCGACGACGCGGCGCACGTCGGCATCGCTGGCGACGCGCACCAGGCGGCGCGCCACCGCGGGCAGGCCGAAGGAGTTATATCCCCTCAGGCTGACGTCGCGCTCGATCGGCAGGGTCGTTGGCATGGCAGAATTTTCGCCGATCCCAGCCCTTCATTTTTTCCCTACACCATGCCGAGCTTCGACACCGTCATCGAACCCAACCTCGTCGAAGTGCGCAACGCCGTCGACCAGACCAACAAGGA
>VBDL01000779.1:0-3658 GCA_005884255.1 Betaproteobacteria bacterium
ACGAGTGGCGCGCCGGTGATCGCCAACGAACCGAAGACCGACCCGCGCCGCGGCGGCCTGCCCGGCGGCCATCCCGGCATGGCGTCGTTCCTCGGCGTGCCGCTGTTTCACGGGGGCGACATGGTCGGCCTGGTCGGCCTGGCCAACCGCCACGGCGGCTACGACGACGAGCTGGTGGACTTCCTGCAGCCGCTGTTCGCCAGCGTCGCGGCGCTCATCGGCGCGGTGCGCTCCGAGCAGGCGCGGCGCCAGGCCGAAGCGGCGCTGCGCGACAGCGAGGAGCGGCTGCGCACCACCTTCGAGATGGCCGCGGTCGGCATCGCCCACGTCACGCCCGACGGCCGCTTCCAGCGCGTCAACCGGCGGCTGTGCGAGATTTTCGGCTACCCGCGCGAGGCCTTGCTGGCGCTGCGCCTGGAAGAGTTGACGCTGGCGCCCGACCTCGGCGCCAACACCGACCAGGCGCGGCGCCTCGTCAGCGGCCAGATCCCGAACTACACCGTCGAGCAGCGCTACCGGCGCGCCGACGGAGGCACCGTCTGGGCCACGCTGACGGTGGCGCTGGTGCGCGACGCGAACAGCGCGCCCGACTACTTCATCGCGGTGATCGAGGACATCACCGCGCGCAAGGACACCGAGGCGGCGCTGCTCGCGGCACGCGCGGCCGAGCGCGCCAACGCGGCGAAGACCGAGTTCCTCTCGCGCATGAGCCATGAGTTGCGCACGCCGCTGAACGCGGTGCTCGGCTTCGCGCAGCTGCTGCAGCTGGACACGACGCAGCCGCTGACGCCGCCGCAGAAGGTCCGCGTCAGTCACATCGAACATGCCGGCGCGTACCTGCTCGCGATGATCAACGACGTTCTCGACCTGTCGCGCATCGAGAGCGGCGGCATGCCCCTGTTGACCGAGACGGTGGCGTTGCCGGCGCTGGTGCAGGAGTCGTTTGCGCTGGTCGCCAACGTGGCGCGCGACGTCGGCGTGCGGCTCGACGTGGCGCCGCCGAGCGCGGCGCAGCGCGCCGACCATGTGCGCGCCGATCACCTGCGGCTGCGCCAGGTGCTGTTGAACCTGCTCAGCAACGCGATCAAGTACAACCGCCCCGATGGCTCGGTCACCGTGCGCTGGAGCGCCGCCGCCGAGGGCGGCATGGTGCAGCTGCAGGTCAGCGACACCGGCCGGGGACTCAGCGCCGAGCAATGCGCCCACCTGTTCGAGCCATTCAACCGGCTCGGCGCCGAACGCAGCAACGTCGAAGGCACCGGCATCGGCCTCGTCGTCACGCAGCGGCTGGTGCACCTGATGGGCGGCGCGATCGGTGTCGACAGCGTGTCCGGCGCCGGCAGCTGCTTCACCGTGTCGCTGCCGGCGGCCGAGGAGAGCCCGGCGCTCGCGAGCGCGTCCGAGCCGGCCGATGCGGCACCACCGGCCAACGGCCGCGTGCGCACCGTCCTCTACGCCGAGGACAACCCGATGAACGTGAACCTGGTGCGCGAGGTACTGGCGATGCGCGATGACTGCCGTCTGGTGGTTGCACGCAGCGGGCGCGAGGCCTTGACCCTGGCGCGCCGCGAAAAGCCCGACCTGCTGTTGCTCGACATGCACCTGGGCGACATGACCGGGCTCGAGGTGATGCAGCGCTTGCTGCACGAAGGCGCGATCGGCGGCGTGCCCTGTGTCGCGGTGTCGGCCGACGCGATGCCGGCGACGATCGAGGTCGCGGCGCGTGCCGGCTTCAAGGCCTATCTGACCAAGCCGCTCGACGTCGATGCGTTCCTGCGCTGCATCGACGAGCTGTGGGCGCGACCGCGCGCGCGCGCCACCGGCGCTTACGAGACGGCGCCTCACAACTGACTCAGAAAAAAGAGGGGAGCGGGACGGTGGGCCGGGGACTCGCTCTCTCCTACCCCGGTTCGCCCGCTCCCCTGGACGTCAATCGATCAGTGAGTGCTCTTCACTTGACGTCGATAGCGCCTGGGCGCAGAAACAGGCACAGCTGCGCGGGCGCGCGGCTGGATTGCAGGACCTGGAACGAACGCGTCGGGCTGACCGGCACGCCACTGGCGCGGCGCGGCGCCGTGTTGTCGGGGGTCTTCAGCACCGCCGGGCGTCGCGCGGCAAAGGGGTTGTTCATATCGGCCTCGCGTTAGCGGCTGTTGAACTGGCTCGGCGCGAACGCCGCGGCAGGATGCGGCGCCAGCAACTGGGCGGCGCGCTGAACCCAGCCGCTCAGATCGAGCGCGGACGGCAGGCGCGGCGCGGCGCTCTGGCCAAGGCGCAGCAGCGACGAGGCGCCGCCGCGGCAGCTCGGTCCCGATTTGCGCGCGGCGCGGGGCGGGGACGACGGACGAAGGCGAGGTGTAGACAACATGGCAACGACATCCTGTGGTGGACGCCGCAGCGGGTGCCGCGGCTCGTGTCGTTCCAGGCGCAGCTTCCATGCCAGCGCCTTTGCAGTCGTGGCGGCACCGACCGCCGGCTTCGTCGACGAATACGGACCTTCATGCAACCGGCTCCGACCGAATCACGGCCAAAGCGTGAGCCGGTGTTACACGGCTGACCGGATGTATCAGCCATCCAGGTGGGCGAGCACCGCCTGTGCGACCTCGGCGTCGTCGAGCACGCGCCGGTGCGAGAGCCCGCGCGTCGCATGCAGCCTGGCGTCGCGCAGCGCCTGTGCCACGCGCTGGCCGGCGCTGAAGGGCGCGACCCGATCGCCCTCGTCATGTACCACCAGGGTGGGCTGGCCGACGCGCGGTCCGAGCCACTGCGGCTCGAATTCGGCCAGCGCCACGCCTTCGCGGGTTTCGATGCGTTCGCGCATGCGCTGCGCCACGTTGTCGGCGAGGCCGAAGCTGCCGGCGAACCAGCGCAGGAACAGTGCCGGCGGTGCCGACGGCGCGATCAGCGCGAGGCGCTGCGCCGGCAGGCCGCGCGCCGCGCCGTGCATCGCGGCCACGGCGCCGAGCGAATGCGCGACCACCGCGTGCAAGGGGCCGAGCCGCGAGGCCGCTGCGTAGAGGGCGCGGCTGAACTGCGGCAGCGTCGAGCGCCACCCCGCGCTGCGCCCGTGGCCGGGGAAGTCGAGTAGTACCGGGTCGAAACCGGCGCCGGCGAGGGCGTCGCCGAGCGGGCGCATCTGCATCCCACTGCCGGCCCAGCCGTGGGCCAGCAGCACCAGCGGGCGCCCGGGCGCGATGTCGCGGCGCCGGTAGGCGGCGATCGACACGCTTTCGAACGGCCAGTGCGACACCGACCACGGTTCGGGCAAGGCCCGCCGCGCCGCGAACTTCCATGGCAGCGGCGTAAAGAACAATCGCAGGGCGGCGCGGGTGCCCCAGGCCGGCGCGAGGCTGTCGATGATGCGCAGCGTCGCACCGATCGCCTGTGCAGTGCGACTGCCGGCATAGAAGGCGCTCGCCGGGTTGGCGCCGGTGTTCGGCGTGCCGCCGCTCATGCCCAGAGCCCGAAGTCGGCGTTCCTGCGCGGCAGCGCGCGCCACAGCGAATACAGCGCCCAGGCGCCGCGTGCGATGCCGCCCAATGCGGCGACGGTCAAGAGGATCATCAACATGGCGATTTACTTTCTTCGCACGATCGTGCGAAATGTAGGGCCGGTGGAAGAAGAAGGTCCATCGTTGGTCAGGCTCGAAGGCGGGGTC
>VBDL01000779.1:3721-4365 GCA_005884255.1 Betaproteobacteria bacterium
GTTGGTCGGCATCGGTGTCGGGCAACAGGTGGCCGGCGTCGATCGCCTGGATCACCGTGCGCTTGAGTGCGCTGCGCCACGCGCGGATGCCATCGAGGAGCATGTCGCGCAGCGGACCGTCGCGATCGTCGAACTCGAAGGCGCCGGCGCAGTAAAGGCAGCCCTGCTGGATCTCGACATCGCGCGCGCGCTGCAGCCACAGCCGCATGATCGCGTTCAGCCGCGGCAGGCCGCGCGGCTCGCGCATCGCCGGAACGAACACGTCCTGCAGGAAGCGACGATCGTATTCCTCGATCACCGCCTTCTGCAGCGCCTCGCGCGAGCCGATGCGCGAGAACACACCGCTCTTGCTCAGCCCCAGCCGCTTGGCGAGCTCGCCCACCGTCAGGCTCTCCAGCCCTTCGGCGGTGGCCATCGCGATGGCGGTGTCGAGGATCGCGGCGAGGGTCAGGCCGCTGCGGTGTGTCTTGGTTTCCACGCCATCAATTTAGCACGATCGTGCGAAATATCAAGCGTGGATTCCGCGGCGGCGCTCACTCGGCGGTGGTCGGGTCGATCGTCGCGCGCACCCGTGACACCCGGTCGGCCGGGAAGCCGCTGATCTCTGCATGGCGGCGCACCGCCGCCTCGTCGGCCCCGATGTA
>VBDL01000779.1:4419-4837 GCA_005884255.1 Betaproteobacteria bacterium
GGCCGATATCGGCCAGCGCTGCGCAGGACTTCTGCGAGGCGGCACGCAGCTCCGCAGCGGACAGCGCACCGGCGCCGGGCATGTCTCGTTCGATGACGAATTTGGGCATGAAGTACTCCAGTCTTGCGGTCGGGATCGGCGCGGCGCGGGCGCCGGAACCATCCGACACCCGCGCCGCAAGATCACTATCGGCGCTGCGATGCGGCAAGGCAAGGATCAAGACGCCGCGCGATACCCGCGCGGGATCGCTCCCATCAGCCGCCGCGTGTACTCCTGCTGCGGCCGGTCGAGGATCTGCTCGACGTCGGCCTGCTCGACCACTTCGCCGTCGCGCATCACCATCACCTCGTCGGCCATGAAGCGCACCACCGCGAGGTCGTGGCTGATGAAGATGTAGGCGAGGCCGAGTTCGTCCTGC
>VBDL01000780.1:0-553 GCA_005884255.1 Betaproteobacteria bacterium
TGCTGCGCGGCAAGAGCGTGTTCAATCTGTTCTTCGAGAACTCGACACGCACCCGCACCACCTTCGAGATCGCGGCCAAGCGCCTCTCCGCCGACGTGCTCAACCTCGACATCGCACGCTCCAGCACCGCCAAGGGCGAGAGCCTGCTCGACACCATCGCGAATCTCTCGGCCATGCATGCCGACATGTTCGTCGTGCGGCACAGCGAAAGCGGCGCGCCCTATCTCATCGCGCAGCACTGCGCGCCGCACGTGCACGTGGTCAACGCCGGTGACGGCCGCCACGCGCACCCGACGCAAGGGCTGCTGGACATGTACACGATCCGGCACTTCAAGCGCGACTTCACCGGGCTCACGGTGGCCATCGTCGGCGACATCGTGCACTCGCGCGTCGCGCGCTCCGACATCCACGCGCTGAGCATTCTCGGCGTGCCGGAGATCCGTGCGGTGGGCCCGAAGACGCTGGTGCCAGGCGACCTCGCCGCGATGGGCGTGCGCGTGTGCCACGACATGGCCGAAGGCATCCGCGGCGCCGATGTGATCATCATGCTGCG
>VBDL01000780.1:600-3397 GCA_005884255.1 Betaproteobacteria bacterium
GACAAGCTCGCGCTGGCCAACCCCGACGCGATCGTGATGCACCCGGGGCCGATCAACCGTGGTGTGGAAATCGATTCGACGGTGGCCGACGGTTCGCACAGCGTGATCCTGCCGCAGGTGACCTTCGGCATCGCGGTGCGCATGGCGGTGATGTCCATCATCGCCGGCAACGAGGCTTGAACAACGCATGAGATTCGGAGGACGCATGAACCTGACCTGGCCGAGCCGCTTGCTCGGGCTGATCGTCGTCGTGCTGCTGCTGTGGTGGCTGGCGCCGGTGGCCATCGTGCCGGCCGGCTACCGCGGCGTGCTGACCACCTTCGGCAAGGCCGACGAGGGCGTGCTCGACCCGGGCATCCACCTGCGCTTCCCGGTGGCGCAGACGCTGCACCTGATGGACGTGCGTCTGCAAAAGGGCGAGGCGGAGGGCGATGCGGCGTCGCGCGATCTGCAGTCGGTGCACACGCGCATCGCCATCAACTATCACCTGCTGGCCGCCGAGCGCATCATCGTGCCGGCCACGCAGGAGGCGGTGAAGGCCGTCACCGCGCGCTTCACCGCCGAGGAGCTGATCACGCGGCGTACCGAGGTGCGCGATGCGATCGGCGTGCTGCTGAAGGAGAAGATGCAGCGCCACGGCCTCGTGCTCGACGAGTTCGCGATCGTCAACTTCGCGTTCTCGCGCAGCTTCGCCGAGGCGATCGAGGCCAAGGTCAAGGCCGAGCAGGAGAAGCTCAAGGCCGAGCGCGACCTGCAGCGCATCGAGGTCGAGGCCAAGCAGAAGGTGGCGAGCGCGCGCGCCGAGGCCGATGCGCTGGCGCTGCAGCGGCAACAGGTGACGCCCGAGCTGCTGTCGCTGCGCCGCATCGAGAACGAGCGCGCGGCGATCGCCAAGTGGGACGGCAAGCTGCCGCAACTCACCGGCGGCAGCGTGCCCTTTATCAACGTCTCGCCGACGCAAGCCAACGCACGATGAAGATCCTGATCAAGAACGGCCGCGTCGTCGATCCGGCCACGGGGCGTGACGAGCGCGCCGATGTCGGCGTGGCCGCCGGGCGCATCGTCGCGATCGGCGCGGTGCCGGCCGACTTCCACGCCAGCCGCACCATCGATGCCCAAGGCTGCGTGGTGGCGCCGGGCCTGGTGGACCTCGCGGCGCGCCTGCGCGAACCGGGCCACGAGCACGAGGGCATGCTCGAGAGCGAACTCAATGCGGCCGCGGCCGGCGGCGTGACCAGCCTCGTGTGCCCGCCCGACACCGACCCCGCGCTCGACGAGCCGGGCCTGGTGGAGATGCTCAAGTTCCGCGCGCGCAAGCTCAGCCTGTGCCGCCTGTTCCCGCTCGGCGCTTTGACGCGCGGGCTGGCCGGCGAGGTGCTCACCGAGATGGCCGAGCTCACCGAGGCCGGCTGCGTCGGCTTCTCGCAAGCCGACGTGAACATCCGCGACACCTTGGTGATGCAACGCGCGCTGCAGTACGCCGGCACCTATGGCTACAGCGTGTGGCTGCGCCCGCAGGACATGTGGCTCGGCGGCGGTGTGGCGGCCAGTGGTGCGGTGGCGACGCGCCTGGGCCTGTCCGGCGTGCCGGTGGCCGCCGAGACGATCGCGCTGCACACGATCTTCGAGCTTCAGCGGGCCACCGGCGCGCGCGTGCACCTGTGCCGAATCAGCAGCGCGGCGGGGGTGCGGCTCGTGCGCGCGGCCAAGGCCGAGGGCGTGCGGGTCACGGCCGACGTGAGCATCAATTCGCTGCACCTGACCGACGTCGACATCGGCTTCTTCAATGCCGACATGCGCCTGACGCCGCCGCTGCGCCAGGGCGCCGACCGCGATGCGCTGCGCGCGGCGCTGGCCGACGGGACCATCGATGCGCTGGTGTCCGACCACACGCCGGTCGACGAGGACGCGAAGAACCTGCCCTTCGGCGAGGCCGAGCCCGGGGCCACCGGGCTGGAGCTGCTGCTCAGCCTTGCGTTGCGGTGGGGGCAGGACAGCGAGCTCGATCTCGCGCGCACGCTGGCGCGCGTCACGAGCGATCCGGTGCGTGTGCTGGGCGATGCGCTGGGGTCGCTGTCGTCGAGCGCCGGCCGTCTGGTCGAGGGCGGCGTGGCCGATGTCTGCGTGTTCGATCCGAGTGCGACCTGGTCGGTCACGCCCGAGGCGCTGAAGAGCCAGGGCAAGCACACGCCGTTCGCGTTTGCGTCGACGGGCATGGCCTTGCCCGGTCGCGTGAGGGCGACGCTGGTGGCGGGCACCGTCGCCTACGAATCCGCGTGAACCACGAAGCGACGGCTGTGCCCGCGCAGCGCTCGGCCGCGCCGCGCAAGCTGCGCGCTGCGTGGCGCCTGCTGCGTGTCGCGCTGCACGTGCTGCATGGCTTGGGCCTGGTGCTGCTGCGCTGGCCGACGCTCGACCACGCCGCCCGCATGCAGCGCGTGCAGTGGTGGGCCGCCAAGCTGCTGCGCGTGCTCGGCATCGAGCTGCGCACCACCGGGCTGCCGCGCCCCGGCGGCACGATGCTCGTCGCCAATCACGTGTCGTGGCTCGACATCGTCGCCATCCATGCGCGCTGCCCGCAGGCGCGCTTCGTCTCCAAGTCCGAGGTGCGGCACTGGCCGGTGATCGGCCGGCTCGTCGATGCCGCCGGTACGCTGTACCTCGAACGCGAGCGGCGCCGCGATGCGCTGCGCGTGGTGCACCATGCGGCCGAAGCCTTGCAACGAGGCGACACGGTGGCCGTGTTCCCCGAAGGCACCACCGGTGACGGCCACGCGCTGCTGCCGTTCCATGCCAA
>VBDL01000781.1 GCA_005884255.1 Betaproteobacteria bacterium
GAGGGCGACGCGGTGCGCCTGCGCCAGGCGCTGATCAACCTGCTCGGCAATGCGGTGAAGTTCACCGAGGCGGGCCACGTGCGCCTGGACGCGCAGCCCGACGCTGACAGCCTGGTGCTGTTCACCATCAGCGACACCGGCATCGGCATTCCCGAGGACGAGCAGGCGCTGGTCTTCGACGCCTTTCACCAGGCCGATGCGAGCAGCACGCGGCGCTATGCCGGCAGCGGCCTCGGCCTGACGATCACGCGCGAGCTGGCCGCGCTGATGGGCGGCTCGCTGCGGCTGCGCAGCCGGCCCGGGCAGGGCACGGTGGTCGAGCTGCGCATGCCGTTGCCGGCGGTGGCCGCGCCGGCGCAGGCCTGGGTCGAGTCGGATGCGGCGCCGCTGACGGGCGCTTTAGGGCACGCCAGCCTGCTGCTCGTCGACGACGACCCGGTGAACATGCTGGTCGCCGGCGAGATGCTGATCTCGGCCGGCGTGCACGTGGAGCTGGCCGCCAACGGCGAGGAGGCGCTGCAGCGCCTGCGCGAGCGGCCGGTGGATGTGGTGCTGATGGACTGGCGCATGCCCGGCATGGACGGCCTGGAAGCCACGCGCCGCGTGCGCGACGGTGAGGCCGGCGAGCGCGCCCGCGCGCTGCCGATCATCGGCTTCACGGCCAACGCCTATGCGGAAGACCGCGCGGCCTGCCTGGCCGCCGGCATGAACGAGGTGCTGGTCAAGCCGGTGGACCGGCGCACGCTGCTGCGGGCGGTGGCGTTGTGCCTGCCGAATGTGTCACAAGTCGGCGACGCAAGCCCGGCCTCGTAAAATCACCGGTTCGTCCGCCGCTGCGGACTCCACTCTCCCCGGACCATCATGAGCCTCAAGTGCGGCATCGTGGGCCTGCCCAATGTCGGCAAGTCCACCCTCTTCAATGCGCTGACCAAGGCCGGCATCGCCGCCGAGAACTATCCGTTCTGCACCATCGAACCCAACGTGGGCATCGTCGAGCTGCCCGGCGATCGTCTAGTTCGTCGACATCGCGGGCCTGGTGGCCGGTGCGTCCAAGGGCGAGGGCCTCGGGAACCAGTTCCTCTCGCACATCCGCGAGACCGACGCGATCGTCAACGTCGTGCGCTGCTTCGAGGACGAGAACGTGATCCACGTGGCCGGCAAGGTCGATCCCGTGGCCGACATCGAGGTGATCCAGACCGAGCTGTGCCTGGCCGACCTCGCCACGGTGGAAAAGAGCCTGCAGCGCTACACCAAGGTGGCCAAGGCCGGTGGCGACAAGGAAGCGCAGCGCCTGGTCGACGTGCTGAAGAAGTGCCAGGCCGCGCTCGACCAGGCGCAGCCGGTGCGCTCGATCACCTTCAGCAAGGAAGAGCAGGCGGTGCTCAAGCCGCTGTGTCTGATCACCGCCAAGCCGGCGATGTTCGTCGGCAATGTGGACGAGCATGGCTTCGAGAACAACCCGGCGCTCGACCGCCTGAACGAATACGCGGCGAAGCAAGACGCGCCCGTAGTGGCCATTTGCGCGAAGACCGAGGCCGACCTCGCCGACATGAGCGACGAGGACAAGCAGATGTTCCTCGAGGAGATGGGCCAGCATGAGCCGGGGCTGAACCGGCTGATCCGCGCGGCCTTCAAGCTGCTCGGGCTGCAGACCTACTTCACCGCCGGCGTGAAGGAAGTGCGCGCCTGGACCATTCACGTCGGCGACACGGCACCGCAGGCCGCCGGCGTGATCCACACCGACTTCGAGCGCGGCTTCATCCGTGCGCAGACCATCGCCTACGACGACTTCATCGCCTACAAAGGCGAGCAGGGCGCGAAGGATGCCGGCAAGATGCGCAGCGAAGGCAAGGAATACGTCGTCAAGGATGGCGACGTGATGAACTTCCTGTTTAACGTTTGACCACCCCCTACCGCCTTCGGCGGCCCCCTCAAGGGGGCTGAGCCCGGACATGAAAGGTCCAGTGGACCTTTCATGCCTGGCGAAGGGCCGGCCCTCCTGGGCCGGCGCGGCCTGCAAGGCACACCAGCGGACCGGCGGAGCCGGATCCGCGGTGTCCGCTTGGTTCCGATCAGGCGACCTTGCCGGCGCGCAGCACGAGCACCGAGCAGGCCAGCTTGCGTGCCACGTGGTAG
>VBDL01000058.1 GCA_005884255.1 Betaproteobacteria bacterium
CGTTGCCGATCCGCTTGCTCACGACCGTGTGGTACGGGGTCGCGTTGATGAAGACGATGGGCAGTTCATCGGTCACGATCTTTTGAAAGGCGGCGTAGTCCGACTTGCGCTTGGCCGGATCGAGTTCGCTGCCCGCAGCGTTCAGCAACTGGTCGACCTTGGGGTTGCGGTACGACTGCGTGTTGGTCCAGACGAGCGGCTTGATGTTGGTCGACAGGTAGGTGCGGGCCACGCCGATGACCGGGTCGCCCCAGTTGAAGACGCTGTCCATGGACATGTCGAAATCGTGCGTGGCCATTCGCTTGGCCCATGCGGGAAAGTCCGCCGAGGCGCGCAGCTCGATCGTGATGCCGACCTTCTTGAGCTGCGAGCGCAGATATTCCGCAACGTTCTTCTGCTGCTCATCGACACCAGGCAGGTAGTCCATCGTCAGCTTGAACCGTTCGCCGCCGGCACCCGCCTTGTAGCCCGCTGCATCCAGCATCGCCGTCGCCTTCTTCAGGTCGAACGGATAGCGGACCAGGTCGTCCGATGCGAACGGACTACCCGCGATGATCGGCCCGTCCGCTGCAGCCGCAAAGCCGCCCATCATGGCCTTGGTGATGAAGCTCTTGTCGATCGCGGTGGCGATGGCCTTGCGTACCACCACGTCTGACAAGGGCTTGCGGGTCAGGTTGAATGCCAGCCAGTTGAGGGCGCCGGCACCTTCATAACCCTTGGCGAAGCGCATCAACTTCGGGTCGTTGCCGAGCCGCCGCAGGTCCGAGGCGCCCGATACGAACGGCAGCATCTGAATGTCGCCGCGCTCCATGCCGAGCACCAGGCTGGCGTTGTCGGGCGTCACGCTGATGACCACCTTGTCCAGGTAGGGCTTGCCAGCAAGGAAGAACTTGTCGAAGCGCTCCATCACGATGCGCTCGCCGGGCTTGAATTCGACCAGCTTGAACGGGCCCGAGCCGACCACGTCGGTGCTGTTGCGCGGGTGGGTCTTCAGGTCCTGGCCATCGCCGTAGATGTGCTTGGGTAGGATCGGGCACAGCGCCGGGCTCATCGCGAGCACGATCGCCGGGTGCGGCACGTTCATGCGGATGATCGCGGTGTGCGGGTCGGGCGTGTCGACCTTCTCGACCGGGCCCATCATGGTCGTGAACGGGTGGTTGGCCTTGATCGCCATGATCGAGAATGCCACGTCTTCCGAGGTGATCGGCTTGCCGTCGTGGAACACCGCGTTCTTGCGCAGGTTCAAGGTCAGGCTCTTGCCGTCGGAGGCGAGCTTCCAGCTTTCGGCGAGGTACGGCTGCGGGTTCCACTTGTCATCGAAGCGCAGCGGGCTGGCGAAAAGCTGGGCTCCCGGCATCGCGGTGGAGAATCCGGACTGCACCGCGCCGTTCAGGTTGCGGGCAACCTGGGTGCTGCCGACGACCAGGGTGCCGCCCGGTTTGATGGTCTGGCCTACTGCGTACGGCGCGGTCATGACCACCGATGCGAGCAGCATTGCACCGATCAGCATGCGCCGACGACCAGGGCCTGAATTCATCATGTCGACCTCTTCCAAAGGCGCGGGGCGCGCGGATCGGCGGCCCTCCCGCAACGACCCTGTTCCCGCATACAGCCAACGATAGATGGCGCGGGCGCGTGCGGCCAGAGGATCGCAAGCCATAGAGGCCATAACAGTGGCGTTATGGGCGGGCTCACGCGCCGGACTGGGCAGCGAGTTTGCGCGCGGCGCACAGCATCTCGTTGCGCAACCACACCAGCGCGCGGTGCTGGTGGGTTCGCTCATGCCAGACGAGCCGATACCGCAGCGGCCCGACTTGAGCCGGGAACGGCAGCACAACGAGTGGGAACCGCGCTGCGACGCAGCGGCCGAAGAGGCTGCCCGTCGTCAACACCAGGTCGGATTCGAGAAGCATCTCGGGCATGAGCCCGAAGTATTGGGTTCGCACCACCGTGTCCAGCGACACGCCGTGTCGGACCAGCAGGGTGTCGATCAGGTCGCCCGACTGCGTGGATTGCTCGAGGGCCGAAAGATGCCGGGCGCGCGCGTAGCTGTCGAGCGTCAGGCGCTCGCGCGTGAGTGGGTGGCCTTTGCGCACGATGCAGACAATGTCGTCATTGAGCAGCTTCGAGGCCCTGAAATGACCGGGCAGTTCCGGCCAGGCGACGATCGCGAGGTCGATGTCACCGTCGCTGAGCTGGCGCAGATACGCAGAGTCCTGTGGGATGCCGCGCCAGACGATGCGCGAACCCGGCGAGGCCCGCAGGACCCGACCGACCACATCGGCGTAGAAGGCGCTGGGCAGGAAGTCGTACGAGGCGACCCGAAAGTTGTGGCTCGCGGACTCCGGGGTGAACTCGCCGCCGCTGCGCGAGAGTTGCGACAGGTCGTTGAGGATTCTGCGTGTCGGCTCGGTCAGCGATTCGCCGCGCTGGGTCAGGACCATCCTGTTGCCGACGCGGACGAGCAGCTGGTCTCCGGTGAGTTCACGCAGCGCCTTGAGCTGGCGGCTCATCGCGGGCTGTTGGATGCCCAGCTTCAGCGCCGCGCGAGAAACCGCCGTCTCGGTGAGCAGCGCGTGCAGCGCCCGTATCAGCGCCTCGTCGAGCCGACGCGGCAAGTCGTCAGAGGTGGAAAGGGTTCGGGTCTTGGCCATGGCTCTTGCGCGCCGAACCGAACAGCTCCTCGAGCGCCGTGATCGGCAGCCGCCCGTGCAACCCGATCGCCACCACCGCCGCGCCGCTCGCCGGCGCCGCGGCCTTGCGCAGTGAGCCGTGGCGCCCGGCGAACTGGACTTCGGCCCAGCCGTGCTCGTCGGTTCGCACGGTGCCCTTCAGCCGCAGCACGCCGGCCGGCATGTCACGCAGCGCTTGGCGCAGCGATTGGGCGCACAGCACCTGTGCCGGCCGCTGCGACCAGGTGTCGAACAGCGTGCCGTGGTCGTGCTGCGCGTGCTCATGGTCTTCGTGGCCGCAAGCGTGGTCGTTGCTCGCCTGCGCAGCCGGCAGCGCGCTGGCGCCGAGCATCGCCATCGGCACCACCGCCTGCGCGGTCTCGAACACCGGAGCGCCGCCTGCCGCTGAAGCGACCCAGTCGCGCACGCGTTGCCGTTCGTCGTCATCGACGAGGTCGGTCTTGTTGACGACGACGAGGTCGGCCGCCTTCAACTGCCGCTGCAGCGTATCGCCGAGCAGCGGGTCGCGCGCCTGCTCGAGCACCGCACCCGCGTCGACGAGCACGATCACGCCGTTGAGGCTCAAGGCCGGATCGGCCAGGCCGATCTGCGCAATGCGCCACGGGTCGGACACGCCGCTGGCTTCGATCACCACCGCGTCGAAGGGCGGCCGCGCGGCCAGCACCTGGATCAGCGCGGCCGTCAGGTCGTCGCCGATGGAGCAGCACACGCAGCCGTTGGTCAGCGCGATGGCGTCCGAGCTCGAAGACGCCACCAGCGCCACGTCGATGTTGATGGCACCGAAGTCGTTCACCAGCACCGCCAGGCGCCTGCAGCATCCGGTTGAGCAGCGTGGTCTTGCCGGCGCCGAGAAAGCCGCCGATCACGGTGAGCGGGATGCGCTCGGTGCTCATCGATCGCCGCGCGGGCCGTTCACGCGCCGCGCGCCTCGAAGACACGACCGGACAACACCGTGCCCCAGACTCGCGCGTCCTTCAGGCGCAGGGGGTCGAGGACGAGCGGGTCGTCGTCGAGCACGCAGAAGTCGGCGCGCTTGCCGCACTCGATGCTGCCGATCTCGTGGTCCAGCTTCAGCGTCCACGCCGCACCCAGGGTGATCGCGTGCAGCGCCTGCGGGACCGTCAGGCGTTCCGCTTCGCCCAGCACCCGCCCGGACGGCGTGATGCGGTTGACCGCGCACCAGGCGGTGAACAGCGGCCCGAGCGGCGTGACCGGCGCGTCGGAATGGATGGCGAGCGGCACGCCGGCGTCGAGTGCGCTGCGGCAGGCGTTGAGCCGCTGCGCGCGGTCGGGGCCCATGGTCATCTCCCAGTGCTGGTCGCCCCAGTACCAGAGGTGGTTGGCGAACAGGTTGACGCTCAGGCCCAGTGCCGCCATGCGGCGAAACATCGGCGCGTCGATCAGTCGAGCGCCACCTCGCTCGCCTCGTCGCCGTTGGTGTGGGTGTGGATGGTCAGGCCGGCGCGGTGGTAGGTTTCGAAGTCGGCCTCGAATTGCGCAGGTGCGGTGACCCAGATGCCGTTGTCCGCGCCGTTGAAGTAGCCGGGCCAGCGCAGGCGCGCCGAGAAGCCCTGGATCGACCCGTCGAGCATCAGCTTCACGAGGCCGTAGCGCAGGCGGTCGGTGTTGCGCTTCATCAGCGAACGCACATGCTCCGCGCCCTCCTGCGCGCCCAGCGGGCCGTGGAAGGCCTGGAACGCGGGCAGGATGCGCACGCCGAAGCCGTCGTCGCTGCAGGCGCGCTCGAGCACCGCGCAGTCGTCCTCGGTCAGCTTGTTGACGAGGTCGGTGGCGGTGGTCACGCCCTGCAGGCAGGCAATCGATGCGAAGCCGCGCATGCCGGCATCGTCCATCGGCGCCAGCAGGCCGGCGTTGCCGATCTTGCGCATCACCGGGAACATCGCGGCCGGCTCCTGCAGTTCGCCGTTGGGCTCGCCGTTGGCGAACTTCACCACGCCCTCGATCTCGGTGTCGCGCGTGATGCCCGCCTCGCGCAGCATGGGGCGGTTGACGTTCATCAGGTGGCCGTTGGCATGCGCGATGACGATGGGCCGCGTGGCCGACGCGCGGTCGAGATGCTCGACCGTCATGCGTTCGCTGCCGAAGTAGATCGGGTCGAAGCCCCAGGCGATCAGCGGCTCGGAGGCCGGCTTGCCTTGCGCCGTCATCTGCGCGTCGATCTCGCGCAGGCGCGCCACCACCGCGTCCATCGAGCGCAGCCCCGGCCAGGTCCGGCCCTCGGGGTCGCGGCGGTCGAACCAGCCGAGGTAGGGCCAGACCCACATGCCGCCCTCCTTCAGGTGGCAATGGCCTTCGACCAGGCCCGGCATCAGCACCTTGTCGGCGAAGCGCGCGTCGAGCTCGAAGGCGCCCCAGGCCTTCATGCGCTCCAGGTCGCCCACCGCGAGCACGCGGCCCTCGCGCACCGCGACGTGCGTGGCCTCGGGCTGCATGGGGTTCATCGTGATGATCTTGCGCGCCTGATAGACGGTGGTCGGGGTCATGAGCTTGGGTGGTGGAGGAAGATCAGTCGCGTCCTGCCTGCATGAGCAGCATGCCGGCCAGCACGCAGCCCACGCCGGCGAGCCGCGCGAGCGACACGGGCTTGACCGGAAAGCCGAGCAGGCCGAGTAGCAGCGATGGCGCCATGGGTTCAGTCCAGCGCAGGCAGCTTGGCGCTGCCGTCGCGCGCGACGACGCGGCCGCGCTTGATGACCCAGCGCCGCAGCGGGTGCATGGCGACGGCCTCGGCGGCGTTCTCCGCCTGCACGACGACGAGGTCCGCGGCGCATCCCACGTCGAGACCGTAGCCCTCGGCGCCCATCACCTGTGCGCCGCCGTGCGTCGCCATCGTCAGCGCCAGCTCCAGCCCGGCATCGTCGCGAAAGCCGCTGAGGTAGGCCAGCAGATAGGCGCGCTCCAGCATGTCGCCGGTGTTGAGCGGGCTCCAGCAGTCGCGCACGCCGTCGGAGCCGGTGAACAGCCGCACGCCGCGCTCGGCCAGCAGCCGGATCGGCGGGAACGGGGTGCCGCCCGAGGGCGCGTGCGTCATCACGGCGATGTCGTTGTCGCGCAGCAGCGCGACGATGGCGTCCAGCCGCGCCGGCTCCAGCATGCCGAGGCAGAACGCATGGCTCAGCGCCACGCGGCCGGCGAGGCCCAGCGCGCGCGTGCGTTCGGCGATCATCTCGATCGTGGCCGCGCCGGTCTCGCCGCGGTCGTGCAGGTGGATGTCGATGCCGCAGCCGCGCCGCTCGGCGATCGCGAAGATGGCGTTGAGCTGGCCATGCGGGTCGTTGTCGACGCCGATCGGGTCCAGCCCGCCGATGACCTGCGCGCCGTCGAGCGCCGCCTGGTCCAGCAGGTCCAGCGTGCCCGGTTGGCGCATCACACCGGTCTGCGGAAAGGCGACGATCTGCACGTCGATGAACTCGCGGTGCGCCTCGCACATCGCCTGGACGCCGTGCAGGTGGGCGAGCTGCATGTCGGGCCCGACATCGACATGGGTGCGCACATGCGTCGTGCCGCGCGCCACCAGGTGGCGCAGCAGCCGCGCGCTCTGCCGCTGCGGTGACAGGCCCAGTTCGCCGAGCACGCGCCGCTCGTTGTCGATGCGCTCGAGCAGCGTGGGGCCGGCCCGGTGCGAATGCCACGGCGTGCCCCACAGGGTCTTGTCGAGATGCGCATGGCCGTCGACCAGGCCCGGCATGACGAGGCAGCCGCGTGCCTCGAGCGTGTCGCTGCCGGCGTGCGCCGGCAGCTCGCGTCCGATGGCGGCGATGCGCCCGCCGGCGATCGCGATGTCGGCCACCGGTCCTTGCCACAGGCGCGCGCCGCGAACGATCAGCCCGTCCATGGCCTCAGGCGGCCAGTGCCGGCAGCAGCGGGCGCGCCACGCCGTCGACGACGTCGATGCGGCGGCAGCGCACCCAGTGGCCGGGCTCGACTTCGCGCAGCGGCGGCAGCTCGGCCGAGCAGGCGGGCTCGGCCATCGGGCAGCGGCCGGCGAAGCGGCAGCCCGGCGGCGGCGCGATCGGGCTCGGCGGATCGCCCACCAGCCGGATGCGCTGCGCCGCGCGCATGCGCCCGCCCTTGACCGTCGGCACGGCCGACATCAGCGCGACGCTGTACGGATGCAGGGGCTGCGCGAAGAACACGCGGCGCGGCGCGCGCTCGACGATCTGGCCGAGGTACATCACGGCGATCTCGTCGCACAGGTGCTCCACCACCGCCATGTCGTGCGAGATGAACAGGTAGGTCAGCCCGAGCTCGCGCTGCAGCCGGGCGAGCAGGTTGAGGATCTGGGCGCGGATGGCCACATCGAGCGCCGACACCGGCTCGTCGCACACCACCAGCTCGGGGTGGGTCGCGAGGGCGCGTGCGATGTTGATGCGCTGGCGCTGCCCGCCGGAGAACTGGTGCGGGAACAGCTGGCGCTGCTCGGGGCGCAAGCCCACCGCGCAGAACAGCTCGGCGACACGCTCCTCGCGCTGCGCCGGCGTGCCGATGGCCATCAGGTCCAGCGGCGCGCGCACCGTGTCGCCGGCGCGCTGGCGCGGGTTGAGCGAGGAGAACGGATCCTGGAACACGATCTGCACGCGGCGCCGCGCCTGCCGTAGCGCCTCGCCCTCGAGCTGGTCGAGCGCGGTGTCGCCGAGCCGGATGCTGCCCGACGTCACCGGCCCCAGGCGCATGACCGACAGCGCCGTGGTCGTCTTGCCGGAGCCCGACTCGCCGACGATGGCGAGCGTGCTGCCGCGCGCCACGTCGAAGGACACGCCGTCCACCGCCTTCACCACCTCGGGCGGGCGGAACCAGCCGGCGCCGGCGCGAGGGAAGTGCACCTTGAGGTCGCGCACCGACAACAAGTTCTGCGTGTTCATTGGGCATCCTTCGTGCTGCGCACTCCGGAATTCGCACTTGGGGCGGCCCAGCGTGCTCATGCCACCGCCCCCTGCAGCGTGCCGCGCGCGGTCGTTTCGGGCACCAGCCAGCAGGCTGCGCCGTGCCCGTCATGGCCCTGCATGGGCGGCACGTCGCGCGCACAGCGCGGCATCGCGTACGGGCAGCGCTCGCGGAAGGCGCAGCCGCTGCCCAGTTCCCAGATCGACGGCACGACGCCGCGGATCTCGTTCAGGTCATGGCGCGTGCCGTCGCGGCTGCTGCCCAGCTCGGGCAGGCAGGCGATCAGCCCTTGCGTGTACGGATGCAGCGGCGCGCCCAGCACCTGCTCGGTCGTGCCCTGCTCGATCACGCGACCGGCGTACATCACCATCACGCGGTCGGCCATCTCGGCCACCGCGCCCATGTCGTGCGTGATCAGCACGATGGCGGTGCCGCGCTCGCGCTGCAGCTCGCGCAGCAGGTCGAAGATCTGCGCCTGCACGGTCACGTCGAGCGCCGTGGTCGGTTCGTCGGCGATCAGGATGTCGGGCCGGCAGGCCAGCGCCATCGCGATCATCACGCGCTGGCGCATGCCGCCGGACATCTTGTGCGGGTGGTCGTCGACGCGCCGCTCGGGCGCCGGGATGCCGACCTGGCGCAGCATCTCGATGGCCCGTTCGCGCGCCGCGCGCCGGTCGAGCCCGGCATGCACGCGCAGCGACTCGCCGATCTGGTCGCCCACCGTGTACACCGGGTTCAGCGAGGTCATCGGCTCCTGGAAGATCATCGAGATGCGGTTGCCGCGCACCTCGCCCATGCGCGCCTCGCTCGCCTGCACCAGGTCCTCGCCGCGGAACAGCACGCGGCCGGCGCGGATGCGGCCGGGCGGCGAGGGGATGAGACGCAGCAGCGCCAGCGCGGTCATGCTCTTGCCGCAGCCGGATTCACCGACCACGCACAGCGTCTCGCCGGGCTTGACCTCGAAGTCCACGCCGTTGAGCACGAGCGCGGTGCCGCGGCGCGTGCGGAACTCCACCTGAAGGTTCTCCACCTTCAGCAGGGCATCGTTGTTCGCAGCTGCAGCCATCAGCGTTCCCTCAGCTTCGGATTCAGGGCGTCGTTCAATCCGTCGCCGATCAGGCTGACGGCGAGCACGGTGACGAAGATCGCCGCGCCGGGGAAGGCCACGGCCCACCAGGTGCTCAGCACGTACTGGCGGCTCGAGCCGATCATCAGCCCCCAGCTCATCTGGTTCGGGTCGCCCAGGCCGAGGAAGGACAGCCCCGCCTCGAACAGGATGGCGGCGCCCACCGCGAGCGTGGCCGACACGACCAGCGGCGGTAGCGCGTTGGGCAGGATGACTTTCCAGATCAGCCGGGCGTCGCGCGCGCCGATGCTGCGCTCGGCGCGCACGAACTCGAGGTCGCGAAAACGCATGAACTCGGCGCGCGTGAGTCGCGCGGTGCCGGTCCAGCTCACCACGCCGATCGCCAGCGTGACGGTGACGAGCGTCGGCGAGAACAGCGTAACGACGACCATCGCGAACAGCAGCGCCGGCAGCACCTGGAAGAACTCGGTCACGCGCATCAGCAGCTTGTCGACAGGCCCGCCGTAGAAGCCGGCCAGCGCGCCGACCGAGATGCCGATCAGCACCGACAGCAGGGCGGCCACCGCGCCGACGAGCAGCGTCGCGCGGCCGCCGTAGATCAGCGTGGTGAGCACGTCGCGGCCGAGGTAGTCGGTGCCGAGCCAGGCGTCCTCGTTCAGCGGCGGCGTCATTGGCGCGGCGCGGATCTCGAAGGGGTCGGCCGGGTACAGCCACGGACCGGCGATGGCGACGAGCAGCACGGCGGCCAGCATCAGCATGCCGGCGATCGCCGAGGGGTTGCGCGCGAACATGCGCAGCGCTTCGACGGTGGGGTTCTCGACCTTGACCGGAGGGGCAGGTTCGATGGCCGCAAGCGGCACGCCGGCGGGCACCGCGCGCAGCGGCGGCGTGCGACGGGGAATGGGCACAGGCTGGCTCATGATGTCTTGATCCGAGGATCGATCAGGCGATAGCACAGGTCGGTGAGCTGGTTCATCACGACGACGACGATCGACGAGAACAGCAGCACGCCCAGCACGCTCGGGTAGTCGCGGCGCAGCACCGCTTCGAAGGCGAGGCGGCCGAGACCCGGCCAGTTGAACACCGTCTCGACGAGGATCGCGCCGGCCATCACGTTGCCGAACTGCAGCCCGAGGATGGTGACCACCGGCAGCACCGCGTTGCGCAGCGCGTGCTTGTAGAGCACGACGCGGTTGGACAGCCCCTTGGCACGCGCGGTGCGGATGTAGTCGGCGCCCAGCACGTCGAGCATCGAGGCGCGCGCGAGGCGGCTGTACTGGGCCAGGTAGACGAGCCCCAGCGTCAGGGCGGGCAGCACCAGATGGTGCAGCACGTCGAGCATGTCGCGCGCGCCGCCGCCGCCGGTGGCATCGATCGATCGCAGGCCCGAGACCGGAAAGATCGGCCACACCGAGGCAAGCAGGATGACCAGCATGATCCCGGTCCAGAACACCGGTGCGGCGAAGCCCACCAGCGACAGCACGGTGATCGTCTGCGACAGCAGGCCGTTGGGCTTGCGGGCCGACAGCACGCCGAGCGTGGTGCCGATCACGAAGGCCGCGAGCACCGCGCTCACCACCAGCAGCAGAGTCGCCGGGATGCGCTCGGCGATGAGCCCGGCCACCGGCAGGTTGAAGAAGTACGAGAAGCCGAGGTCGCCCTGCACGATCTTCCCGAGATAGATGCCCAGCTGCACCGGCAGCGGCTGGTCCAGCCCGTACTGCGAGCGCAGTTGCGCTTTCAGCTCATCGCTCATGCCGCCGCTGGCGCCGGCGATGGTTTCCACCGGGTCGCCCGGCGCGGCATGCACCAGCAGGAAGTTGAGGACCACCACCGCCAGCACCAGGGCCAGACCCTGGAGCAGGCGCGACAGCAGCGTGCGTGTCATGTTCATCGTGGGCCATCCCGCCGGCGGTTACTTGAAGTGGACCTCATCGTAGGGCGACATCGGGCCCCAGATCGAGGTCGGCACGTTGGCGAGCTTCTTGCTGGCCGCCGTGTGGTACGGGATCTGGTTGATGAAGACGATCGGCAGCTCGTCGGTCACCACCTTCTGGAACGTGGCGTAGTAGGCCTTGCGCTTGACCGGGTCGAGCAGGCCGCCGGCGGTGTTGAGCAGGTCGTCGATCTGCGGGTTGCTGTACGACTGGGTGTTCGTCCAGACGATGGGCTTGATGTTGGTCGACAGGTAGGTGCGGTGCACGCCGATCACCGGGTCGCCCCAGTTGAAGACCGAGTCCATCGACATGTCGAAGTCCTTCGTGGCCATGCGCTTGGCCCAGGCCGGGAAGTCGGCCGAGGTGCGCACCTCGACCGCGATGCCGACCTTCTTGAGCTGCGTGCGGATGTACTCCGCGACGGTCTTCTGCTGGTCGTCGGCGCCGGGCAGGTAGTCGATGCTCAGCTTGAAGCGCTCGCCGTTCGCGCCGGCCTTGTAGCCCGCCGCGTCGAGCAGCTCGACGGCCTTCTTCAGGTCGACCGGGTAGCGCACCAGGTCATTGACCGCGAACGGGCTGCTCGCGACGATAGGCCCGTCCGCCGGTTTGGCGAAGCCCGCCATCAGCGCCTTGCTGATGAAGTTCTTGTCGAGGGTGTGCGCGATGGCCTTGCGCACCTTGACGTCCGACAGCGGCTTCTTCGTCAAGTTGAACGCGAGCCAGTTCAACGCGCCGATGCCTTCGTAGCCGGCGGGCGTGAGCTGCACCTGCGGATTCTTCGCCAGCCGCTGCAGGTCGGTGGGCACCGAAGCGAAGGGCAGCATCTGCAGGTCGCCGCGCTCGAGGCTCAGCATCAGGCTCGAGGTGTCGGGCGTGATGTTCATGATCAGCTTGTCGAGGTAGGGCCGGCCGGCGATGAAGAACTTGTCGAAGCGCTCCATGACAACACGCTGACCGGGCTTGAACTCGACCAGCCTGAACGGGCCGGACCCCACGACGTTGGTGCTGTTGCGCGGATGGCTCTTCAGGTCCTGCCCGTCGCCGTAGACATGCTTGGGCAGGATCGGGCACAGCGCGGGCGACATGGCCAGCACGATCGCCGGATGCGGCGTGCTCATGCGGATGATGGCCGTTTGCGCGTCGGGCGTCTCGACCTTCTCGACCGGGCCCAGCATCGTGGTGAAGGGGTGGTTCGCCTTGATCGCCATGATGGAGAACGCCACGTCCTCCGAGGTGATGGGCTTGCCGTCGTGGAACACCGCGCCACGGCGCAGGTTCAGCGTCAGCGACTTGCCGTCGGGCGCGAGCGACCAGCTCTCGGCCAGGTACGGCTGCGCGTTCCACTTGTCGTCGAAGCGCAGCGGGCTCGCGAAGAGCTGGGTGGATGGCAGCGCGGTGGCGATGCCCGACTGCACCGCGCCGTTGAGATGGCGCGGCGACTGCGTGCTGCCGAAGACCAGCGTGCCGCCGCGCTTGGGCTCCTCGGCGGCCGCCGGCCAGGCGATGGCGGCGGCGAGAAGGGCCATCGCGGCCAGCGCACGGCGCCGTGCGAAGGGCAGGGAAACAGGCATCGAAGGTCTCCTCAACAACGTCGCCCCAACGATAGGCAGACGCCGCCGCACGCCATAGGTCCACGCCTGCGCATTCGATGGAACCAGAGGCTAGTGGTTTGCCCCATGTGCGGGCGGCGTGGGGTCCATTGACCCCACTTCAGCGCGCCGCGCCGCTCGCCGTGGCCACGTAGGCGGCAATGGCCTGGATCTGCGCCTCCGACAGCGTGGCCTTGTACGACGGCATGTTGCCCAGGCCGTTGCGCAGCGCGTTGGCCACGCGGGCGGCATCCGGCTTCAGTTCGTCGAGCACCGGGCCGACCGCGCCCTCGCTGCCGGCGTCCTTCAGCGTATGGCACAGCGCGCAGGCGGGCGTGGCCTGTTGAAGGAAGAGCTTCCTGCCGAGCGCGAGCTCGTCGTCGGCATGGGCCGGCCGCACGACGAGCCCGGCCACCGCGAACAACAGGGCGTATTTCATGCGACGTTCACCTTCATCGCGTGATCGTCCCAACTGGTGTTGCTGTAGCCGCTGACGTTCTCGACGCGCAGCTCGGGCTGCACGTTGCCGGCCGCATCGGTGGCGCGGCTGGCGAGCGTGTGGCTGCCCGGCGGCAGCGTCGCATCGATGACGAACTGGCGCCACGCGAAGGCCCCGAGGTCCGGCCCGAAGAAGCGCGCTTCGCGCCAGGTCCGGCCGCCGTCGACGGACACCTCGACCTTCTTCACCGCATGCACGCCGCCGAACGCCACGCCGTGGATCTGCACCGCCCCGGCGGCCAGCGTGCCACTGTCGGGATGCGGCGAATTGATCCACGACTTGACGCCCATCTCCAGCACCGAGGGCTGGCTCGGGTCGGCCTTGCCGCCGGGCGGCGTGACGCGGTAGCCGTGCGACATGATCTTGGCGTCGGTCTCGGTGGCCGTGAACGCCAGGCGCTTGATGTACTTGATGTTGTTCACGCCCTGGTAGCCGGGCACGATGAGCCGCAGCGGCCCGCCGTGCGCCAGCGTGAGCGGCGCGCCATTCATCTCCCACACCAGCATCGCGTCGGCCAGCGCCTTCAGCGGCACCGAGCGCTCGACGATGATGCTCTTCGGGTCCACGCCCTCGGGCAGCTTCTCGCCGCCGGTGCCGGTGACGTAGAGCATGCCGTCGGCCACGCCGCCGAGCGATCGCGCCACCGTCTTCAGCGGCACGCCGCTCCACAGCACGCAGCCGGCGGCGCCCACGCTCCACGGCGTGCCGCTCGGCTTGCTGGGGAAGAAGCCGCGGCCGTTGCCCGAGCACTGCAGCACGGTGGCCACCGTCTCCAGGCCCAGCGCCTTCAGCTCGCGCAGCGTGAGGCGGCGCGGCTGCTTGACGCCCTCGATCGCGATCTCCCAAGCGTCGCGGTCGGACAGGATGGAGGCGTCCGGCGCCGGCAGGTTGTTGCGCACGTAGAGCTGGTCGGACGGCGTGATCACGTTTCGAGCGTGCTCGCGCTATGCACGATCAGCGCGTTCGCGTCCTTCCACGAGGCGTAGGCCGGCAGCGGCTTGGCGGCGGCCTGTGCCGACGCATCGGTCCAGCGGCCGAGGCCGGCGGCGGCGAGCGCGCCGGCAGTGCCGGCCAGCAGGTGGCGGCGCTTCAGTGCAGGAGTCACAGTCGTTCGTCCCTCAGGTGGTACCAGTGGTACAGCGCTCGCTGGCCCAGGCGCCGGAACGGCGCGAACGCGCGGCTCTCGACGAGGTTCAGCACGTTCGGGTACGGCAGCGGCGAGTTGTAGATCGGCAGCTCGAAGGCCTTGTCGTGCCGGCCGGCGATGCGCTGCGCCATGCGCCGCCCCGCATGCGCCGAGAACGACACGCCGTTGCCGCCGTAGCCCAGCGCGTAGAACACCGATTGCTTCGCATCAGGCTGAAACACGCGCGGCATCATGTCGTGGCTCACGTCGACCCAGCCCCACCAGGAGTGGTCGATGGCGATGCCTTTGAGCGCCGGGAACTTGCGGTGCAGGCCGTCGACCAGCACCTGCATGTGGCGCGGGTTGGGCGCGTCGGCGCCGGTGATCGAGCTGCGGCTGCCGATCTGCACGCGGTTGTCGGGCAGCTTGCGGTAGTAGAAGCGCAGCGTGCGCGTGTCGGTGATGAAGATGCTGGTGCGGAAATTGGTCGCCGCGAGTTCGTCGTCGGTGAGCGGCCGCGTCACGAGCGAGTTCGACAGGATCGGCATGATCTTCGAGTCGAGGCTCGGGTGCAGCCCGTTGCTCGTGTAGCCGCCGGTGGCGAAGCCGACCGCGCGGGCGCGCACGATGCCGCCGGGGGTCTTCAGGTAGTGCACGCCGTTGCGCGTCTCGAAGCCGGTCACCGGGCTCGCCGGATGCACGCGCACGCCGAGCTCGCGCGCGCGGCGCAGGTAGCCGTGCGCGAGCTTCAGCGGGTGCACGCCCACGCCGTCGGGCTCCAGCAGCGCGCCGCAGGCCTCGGCCTCGCTCACGTAGTCGCGCCGCAGCTCCTGCGCGCTGAGCATGCGCGTGTCGTAGCCGAACACCTCGCGCATGACCTTCGCTTCGTTGCGCAGGAAGTCCATCTTCTTCTCGCGGTGCGCCACGTAGAGGTGGCCACCGGGCTGCGCGTCGCAGGGGAACTCGGCGACCAGGCTCTTGAAGGTCTCATAGCCCTGGCGGATCTCGGCGTCGAGCTTGAGCGCCGTCTCGCGGCCCCAGCGGGCTATCCACTGCGAGCGGTAAAGCCGCCCGCTCGCGTTCTGGCCCTGGCCGCCGTTGCGGCTGGTGCAGCCCCAGATGCTGCGGTTGGCCTCCAGCACGGTGGCGCGGATGCCGTGCTCGCGTGCGAGGAACAGCGCGGTGGCGAGCCCCGTGAAGCCGGAGCCGACGATCACCACGTCGGCGTCGATGTCGTGCGTGATCGGGCCGTCGTCCTCGGGCGGCGTGCCCGCGCTCGCCACCCAGTAGGTGGGCGCGTAGTCGTGGCCGCGGCCGGGGTGGGGTGCGACCAGCGGGTCGTAGCGCGGGTCGTAGTCGGCGATCGGGGTCAGGTGGCGGCGCGCGATGTCCATGGCATCAATCCTTCAGGGCCGGGCGGTCCTTGCGGAACGCGTTCTTCACTGCGATGCGGCCGTCGCGGAAGGTGAACAGGTCGCAGCCGTCGGCCTCGACGCGCGTGCCGTCGGCCTTGGTGCCGGTGAACGTCCATTCCGACACGCCAAGGTCGCCGTGCACGAAGTGGCGGCCGTTGCGCCATTGCGCGTCGGGGAAGCTGGCCCAGGCCTGCGCGAAGGCGGCGCGCACGGCCTCGCGGCCGGCATGGCGCGTGCCGCAGCGCTCGGGGCCGGCGGCGCTCTGGAACACGCAATCGTCGGTCATGAACGACATCAGCGCGTCGATGTCGTGGCGGTTCCAGGCGTCGGTGAAGGCTTGAAGGAAGTCGGCGTCGATCGCGGGCATGGTGGGTCCTCGGGTTCCGATGCGTGCAGCGTAGGAGCTGCGCGCAGCGGGCCGTAGCGCCAGATGCCCGGATTCGGTAGAGCCAGTCGGCCGCCGTCAGCGCGCGAGCTCGTGCACCACCTCGGCCAGCGCGCGGATGCCCGGCGCGATCGCCGCGCTCGGGATCGCGGTGTAGCCGAGGCGGAAATAGGGCGCCGGCGGCGGGTCGGCCATGAAGAACACGCCGCCCGGCTCGATCAGCACGCCGCGCTCGCGCGCGCGCTCGGCCACCGTCACCGCATCCAGCGGGTCGGGCAGTCGCACCCAGCACGAGCCGCCGCCCGATACCGGCACCACCTGGCACTGCGGCAGCTCGCGCGCGAGCGCCTCCATCAAGAGCGCGGCGCGCTCGCGCTGCGTGGCCGCCAGCCGGCGCAGCATCGCGTCGAAGTGGCCGAGCGAGAGGAAGAGGGCGAAGCTGCGCTGGATGTAGGCCGGCGGGTGGCGCAGCATCAGCCGGCGCAGCGCGCGCAGCTCGGCGATCAACTCGGCCGGGCCGACGATGTAGCCGATGCGCAGCCCCGGCGCGAAGGTCTTCGACAGGCTGCCGATGTAGATGACGCGGTTGCTGCGGTCCAGGCTCTTGAGTGCCGGCGTCGGCTCGCCCTCGAAGCGGTTTTCGCTTTCGTAGTCGTCCTCGATGACGATGAAGTCGGCCTCGTCGGCCAGCTTCAGCAGCGCCTCGCGGCGCGGGAGCGGCATCGTCACCGTGGTCGGGCACTGGTGGCTGGGCGTGGTGTAGACGAAGTCCAGGCCGCGCAGCGCGTCGCTCACCGGCAGCCCATGCTCGTCCACCGCCAGCGGCACGAGCTGCGAGGTGCGGCTGGCGAAGATGTTGCGCGCGTCCGGGTAGCCCGGGTCCTCGATGCCCACGCGCGTGCTGCTGCGCATCAGCAGGTCGGCCACCATGTACAGCGCGTGCTGCGCGCCCACCGTGACGACGATCTCGTCGGCCGACGCCCACACGCCGCGCCGCGGCAGCACGCGCGTGCGGATCTGCTGCACCAGCGTCTCGTCGTCGCGCGTGATCTGGTCGGGCGCCCAGTCGCGGATGTCGAGCACCGACAGCGCCTTGATGCAGCACTCGCGCCAGTCGGCGGTGGGGAACAGCGACGCGTCGAACTGGCCGTAGAGGAAGGGGTGCGGGTACTTCTGCCAGTCGGCCGGCTTCACGATGCTGCGCTGCAGCGCCGGGCGCTGCGTGAAGCGCTGCGACCAGTCCGGCGCGCCGCGCCGCGGCGGCTCGTGCGCCACGCGCTCGGCCGGCGCGCGGCCGGGCACCATGTCCGCGTTGACGAAGTGGCCGCTGCGCTGGCGCGACACGAGGTAGCCCTCGTCGGCCAGCTGCTGGTAGGCGAGCACGACGGTGTTGCGCGCCACGCCGAGCTGGTCGGCCATCTCGCGGCTGGACGGCACCGGTACGCCCGGCGGCAGCTGGCCGTCGAGGATGGCCGACACCAGCATCTCGCGGATCTGGCCCTGAAGGCTCATGCTGTCGCGCGCCGAGCGCTGCAGCAGCTGCTTCCACATCGCCTCGTTCAGCTTCTGCGCCATGGCGCTTCTCTCATGGTTTTCCCGATGTGATTGGTCTCAGTGAAACCCGGGAACTGGCACTACAGCCAAAGAAGAGGGCCGCCCACACTGCATCGCACGTAACCAGGAGACCGACATGACGAGGATAAGACAACTGCTTGGCAAGACCGTGCTGGCGATCGGCCTGTTGCCCTTGGGCGCCTCGGCTCAGACCAAGGAAGTCACCATCGCCTACCAGCAGATCGCCGGGCCGCTGGTGGTAGCGATCGCCAACGGCAGCGTCGAGAAGGCCACCGGATACAAGGTGAACTGGCGGCAGTTCGAATCGGGCGCCAAGGTCGCCACGGCGATGGCCTCCGGCGACGTGCAGATCGGCGTCATCGGCTCCAGCCCGCTGGCCGCTGCGGTGAGCCGCGGGCTGGACCTGCAGCTCTTCTGGATCCTCGATGACATCAATGAGGCCGAGGCGCTGGTGGTGCGCAACGGTTCGGGCATCGTCAAGCCGGCGGACCTGAAGGGCAAGAAGCTCGGCGTGCCGTTCGTCTCGACGACGCACTTCCACACCATGTTCGCGCTCGAGACCTGGGGCATCAAGCCGAGCGAGCTGCAGATCCTGAACATGCAGCCCAACCAGATTGCCGCCGCATGGCAGCGCGGCGACATCGACGCCGCCTTCGTGTGGGACCCGGCGCTGGCGCGCATCAAGCAGACCGGCAAGGTGCTGATCACCTCCGGCGAGCTGAGCAAGAAAGGCAAGGCCACCTTCGACGGCATCGCCGCCAACCGCGCCTGGGCCGAGGCCAACGCCGACTTCATGGTCAAGCTGGTGAAAGTGATCGCCGATGCCGACGCGTCGTACCGCGCGAATCCTGCTGCCTGGGGCGCAGACTCGGTGGCGGCCAAGACGGTCGCCAGCAAGATCGGCGGCGAGCCCAAGGAGATCGCCGACGCGCTGAAGCTCTATGCCTACCCGAGCGCTGAGCAGCAGGCCTCGGCGGCGTGGCTGGGCGGCGGCAAGGACGGCGGCGCCGCTCGCGCGCTGAAGGCCACCGCGGACTTCCTGCTCGAGCAAAAGCGCATCGACGCGGTCGCAGCGGACTACAGTCGTTATGTCACGCCGAAGTACGCCGACGCGGCGCTCAAGCTGAAGTAAGGAGGCCCTCATGGCCAACGAACAACTGCAGGTCAATGGCGTGAGCGTCATCTACCCGGGACGCACGCCGATCGAGCGGGTCCATGCGCTCGACAACATCGACCTGACGATCGACCGCGGCGACTTCGTCGTCGCGCTGGGCGCCTCAGGCTGCGGCAAGACCACCCTGCTCAGCCTGATGGCCGGCTTCATCTCCCCGTCGCGCGGCGAGTTGCTGCTCGGCGGCCGGCCGGTGCAAGGGCCGGGCTCGGACCGCGGCGTGGTGTTCCAGAAGCACGCGCTGCTGCCCTGGCTGAGCGTGATGGAGAACACCGAGTTCGGCCTCAAGCTGCAGGGCGTGCCGAAGGCCGAGCGGCGCGAGATCGCCGCGCGCAACCTGGCGCTCGTGGGCCTGCAGGACTTTCACCAGCACATGATCTACCAGCTGTCGGGCGGCATGCAGCAGCGCGTGGGCATCGCCCGCGCGCTGACCTGCAACCCGGCGATGCTGCTGATGGACGAGCCGATGGCGGCGCTGGACGCGCTGACGCGCGAGACCATCCAGGAGCTGCTGCTGGACGTGTGGCAGAAGACACGCAAGATGTTCTTCTTCATCACGCACAGCGTCGAAGAGGCGCTGTTCCTCGCCAGCCACCTGATCGTCATGTCGCCGCGCCCGGGGCGCATCACGCACCGCTACGAGCTGGACTTCAACCAGCGCTTCCTGCAGACGCGCGACGCGCGCGCGGTGAAGTCGAGCCCCGACTTCATCGCCGGAGTAGCCCACAAGGAGGTGGCCCATGTCTGACATCGCTCATCGCCCGCCGCGCATCATGGCCACGCCCGGCTTCCTGTCCCGACTGTTCGCCAAGCGCTCGGTCAAGCCCGGCGAGCATTTCGGCGCACCGGGGCAAGGCCACAGCGGCGCCATCAGCACCCTCACCGTGCTGGCGCTGATCGCGCTGTGGGTGCTGGTCACCAACGCCGGGTGGGTCAAGCCGCTGTTCCTGCCGTCGCCGCAAGCGGTGCTTGCGAAGTTCGTGCAGGTGTGGAGCGAAGGCTTCGCCGGAGCCACGTTGCTGCAGCACACCTGGACCAGCCTGTACCGCGTGTTCGGCGCCTTCGCGCTGGCCTGCGCGACGGCCATCCCGATCGGCGTGCTCATGGGCGTGAGCCGCGTCGCGCGCGGCGTGTTCGATCCGCCGATCGAGTTCTACCGACCGCTGCCGCCGCTGGCCTACCTGCCGATGGTCATCATCTGGTTCGGCATCGGCGAGTTCTCGAAGGTCTACCTGATCTTCCTCGCGATCTTCGCGCCGATGGCAATCGCCGCCCGCTCGGGCGTGCGCTCGGTGTCGATCGAGCAGATCCACGCTGCGTACTCGATGGGTGCCACGCGCATGCAGGTGATCCGCCACGTGATCCTGAAGTCGGCGCTGCCGGAGATCTTCACCGGCATGCGCATCGGCATCGGCGTGGGCTGGACCACGCTGGTGGCCGGCGAGATGGTGGCCTCCACGCGCGGCCTCGGCTTCATGGTGCTCAACGCCGCGGAGTTCCTCGCCAGCGACGTGGTGGTCATGGGCATCATCGTGATCGGCCTGTTCGCCTTCGCCTTCGACCTGCTGATGCGGCATCTCGAGAAAGTTCTGGTGCCGTGGAAAGGGAAGGTCTGAGCACGGGGACGGGGGCGGCGTGACTATCGCCTCGGCCGTCCTCACCTACCCGCTGTTCGCAGCCTGCGTCGCCCTGGCGACCTATGCGCAGAACCTCACCGGCTTCGCCTTCGCGCTGATCCTGCTCGGGCTGGTCAGCGCGTTGAACCTGGCGTCGGTGGTCGACGCGGCCAACGCCGCCACGCTGCTGACGCTCCTCAACGCGGGCATCCACTTCCGGCTGCACCGGCTCACGCCGCAGTGGCGCATCATGCGGCCCGCGCTGGCCACGAGCCTCGTCGGCGTGGTGCTCGGCGTGGCACTGCTCGCCTGGTTGAGCGGCAATGCGGTGCAGGCCCTGCGCGGCCTGCTGGGCGTGGTGATCATGGCCTGCGCAGTGCTGCTGCTGTTGAACGGGAGGCCACGCGCGACGCTGTCGGGCCCCGGCCCTTTTGCGCTGGCGGGCGTGGTGTCCGGTGTCATGGGCGGGCTCTTCTCGAGCCCCGGGCCACCGCTCGTCTACCACATGTACCGGCAACCGCTGGAGCGCTGGGTGGTGATGCAGTGCCTGCTGCTCGTGTTCACGGTGAATGCGGCGCTGCGGCTGGTGCTGGTGATCGTCGCGGGCGAGATGTCGCTGCGCTCACTTGCGCTCAGTGCCTGCGCCGTTCCCGCCGTGGTTCTGGTGAACCGCTGGCATCACCGGCGTCCGCCCGGCTTCAGCGCCGACACGGTGCGGCGCCTGGTCGGCGGCCTGCTCGTGCTGGCAGGCCTGGCACTCGTGGGCACCGCGGGGGTACTATGAGCACACAAGTTGGTGCCCCCTTCGGGGCGTCGGCTTCGGGGGTGCGTCATGAGGCAGTTCATCCGGCATCCGGTCGATGTGCCGGTCGACATCGGCACCAGCGGGTCGCGCGCCGCGTCGGCTCTTCACACCCATGACATCAGCCTGGGCGGCTTGGCCCTTCTGTCGAGCTTTGCGGTGCCGGCCGGCACCGATGTGGAGATCCGCATTGCCTACGTGCAACCTCCGTTCGCCGCACATGCGCGGGTGGCCTGGTGCCACGCGTACGGGGCCCAAGGCTTCGAGCTCGGGGTGACCTTCCACGATGCCGAGAGCGCCTTCCTCGCCCGCATGGTCGAGCAGGTCTGCCACATCGAGGACTACCGCAAATCGGTGCAGCGGCTCGAGGGGCGCGAACTCAGCTCGGAGGAGGCGGCCGTCGAGTGGATTGCCAGGCATGCCGCGGAGTTTCCGAGCATCGGCCCGTACCTCACGCACTAGAGGCCTCCGTGAAGAAGACGCGTTCCAAGCAGGAAGAAATGGAACGCCTCGGCCGCGCGCTGCGCACGCTGAGCGGGAGCAACCGTGCGCTGCTGCGGGCCGATGACGAGCCGTCGCTGCTGCGCGAGATCTGCCGCGTGGTGGTCGAGGAGGGCGGGTACTACTCGGCTTTGGTGGGCCGCGCGGAACACGACGAGCGCAAGACGATCACGCCATTGGCCATGGTCGGCGACAAGACAGGACCTCCCGAACCGAGCACCTTCACCTGGGCCGACACCGAGCAGGGCCAAAGTGCCACCGGAATCGCGATTCGGACCGGTGAACCCTGCGTCATCAGCGACATCTCCGCAACGTCCTACCCGGAGCCCTGGCGCGAACGCGCCCGCCAGCGCGGTGTTGGATCGCTGTTGTCATTGCCGCTTCGACTCGATGGCAAAGTATTCGGTGCCCTGACCATTGCCGCCCCGGAGCCGGACGCCTTCGAAGAACAAGAACGGCAGGTACTCCTCGAGGCGGCGGACGATCTCGCGTTCGGTCTGGACACCTTGCGCCTGCGGCACAGGCGCCAGCAGGCGGAAGCCGAGATCCTGCGGTTGAACCGCGCCCTGCGCACCCGCACGGCCGTCAACCGCGCCCTCGCGCGCGCCTCGGACGAGAGCTCGCTGCTGCAGGAGATCTGCCGCGTGGCGGTGGACGACTGCGGCTATCGCCTGGCCTGGGTCGGCTATCTCGAGCCCGACGAAGCGAGGACGAATCGGCCGGTGGCTTACGCGGGCTTCGACGACGGCTTTCTGGCGTTGCCGCGCAATTGGTCGGCGTCCGAGCGCGGCCGCCGGGTGTACGCACTCCTCGAGGTCAACCAGCCTGCGGTGACGCGCGACGTGGTCAACGACCCCGACTACCCCTTCCGCGAGGAGGCGCGGCAGCGCGGATACGCGTCGGTGGTCGTGCTCCCGCTGCGCGTCGATGGCGGGCTGGTCGGGTCGCTGCACATCCTGGCCGCGGAGGCGGACGCGTTCGATGAGCAGGAGGTCGAGCTGCTGATGGCCACCGCGGGCGACCTCGGCTACGGCCTGGGCGGCTTGCGCGCCCGCGCCCAGGCGGCCGCCGCCGAAGAAACCATCAGGCGCATGGCCTATTTCGATGCCGTCACCGGGCTGCCGAACCGCGTGCGCCTGCGCGACCTGCTGGGCGAGGCGATCGTTGCCGCGAAGGACGCCCGGCGGCCGCTGGCGCTGTTGCGCGTCGAGGTTGAACGCTTCCGCGAGATCAACGAGACGCTGGGCGATGCCGAGGTCGACACGCTGATGCGCGAGATCGCGGCGCGGCTGACGCGCACTGTCGGCGACGCGGGCACGGTGGCGCGCATGACCGAAAGCGAGTTCGCCGTGATCCTGCCGCGCGGCAGCTCGGAGCGGGCGACGCAGCTCGCGCAGCGCATCCTCGCGGTGCTCTACGAGCCGATCGAGCTGTCCGGCCTGCTGCTCGACGCACGATCGAGCATCGGCATCAGCCTCTTTCCCGGGCACGGCAGCGAGGCCGACGCGCTCATGCGACGGGCCAGCATCGCGCTCGACCAGGCCCGCGCGTCGGGCAACGCGGTCGCGCTGTTCAAGGGCGGGCTCGATCGCGAGTGCGCGCAGCGCCTGTCGCTGATGGGTGAGCTGCGCGGTGCGATCGAGCGCGACGAGCTGCTGCTGTATTGCCAGCCCAAGCTGCAGATCTCGTCCGGGCGGGTGTGCGGGGCCGAGGCGCTGGTGCGCTGGCAGCATCCCCGGCTGGGCGTGATGAACCCCGGCGAGTTCATCAAGCTCGCGGAGAGCACCGGGCTGATCACGCCGCTCACCTACTGGATGCTCGAGGCGGCGCTGCGCCAGAGCTACCTGTGGCACGAGCACGGCCTCGCGCAACCGCTGTCGGTCAACCTCTCGGTGCGCGATCTGCGCGATCCGAAGCTGCTGGAGCGCATCGCCGGCGCGCTGGACACCTGGGGCGCGCAAGCGGGCTGGATCGAGTTCGAGCTGACCGAAAGCGCGCTGATGGCGGACCCGGTCGGCGCGCTGGACACGCTGACGCGCCTGAAGCGGCTGGACGTGCAGCTGGCGATCGACGACTACGGCACCGGCTACTCGTCGCTGTCGTACCTGCAGAGGCTGCCGGTGGACGCGATCAAGATCGATCAGTCGTTCGTCGCCGACATGATGAGCAACAAGGACTCGGCCACCATCGTGCGCTCGACGATCGAGCTCGCTCATAACCTGGACCTCACCGTGATCGCCGAAGGTGTCGAGGATCAGGGCACCTACGACCGCCTCGCCGCGCTGGGCTGCGACATGGCACAGGGCTATTGCATCAGCCGGCCGATCCCGGCGGATCAATTCCAGGCCTGGGAGGCGGAACCGGCGCGACACCACTAGGGTCACTCGCGTCCAGTTTCATCGACCTCAGCGCAACAGCCTCACGTCGCATCGGCTTCGCATCGCGCTCAACCTGAAGGGCCTGCAGTACGAGCAGGTTGCCGTGGACCTGCGCAGGGAAGAGCACCTGGGTGAGGCCTACAAGGCCATCAATGCCCAGCAACTCGTCCCTGCGCTGGACGTTGACGGGACAGTGATGGTGCAGTCCCCGGCAATCATTGAATGGCTCGAAGAGCGGTATCCCGAACCGCGGCTGCTTCCAGCAGATCCGCAGGAGCGGGCGCGCGTGCGGGCGCTGGCGGCGATCGTCGGCTGCGACATCCATCCCGTGAACAACCGGCGCATCCTGGAGGCGCTGCGGCATCGCTTCGGCGCGGACACGTCGGCGGTGAACGACTGGTGTGGCACGTGGATCAGCGCCGGTTTCGATGCGTTCGACGCGCTGGCCCGGTCGCACGGGCGTCCGGGCCCATTCGCGTTCGGCGAGCAGCCGACGCTGGCCGATGTCTACCTCGTGCCCCAGATCGAGAGCGCGCGGCGCTTCAAGATCGACCTCGCGCGCTGGCCGCGGTTGCTGGAGATCGACGAGGCGTGCGGGCAGATGGAGGCGTTCCGGAAAGCCGCGCCGGCCGTGCAACCCGACGCGTCCTGACGGCCCCGAGTATTCGTCACGCGGCCCGCGCGAACGCGGCGGGCCACCCAAGCGCTTCTTCATTCCAGAGGATTCAGCCATGAAAGCGGCCTGGTACGAAACTCAAGGTGCACCACACGACGTCCTCGTGGTCGGGGACATGCCGGATCCGCAGCCGGGTGCGGGCGAGGTGCGCATCCGCATCGCGGCGTCCGGCATCAACCCGGGCGACCTCAAGAAGCGTGAGGATGCCTTCGGCATCGGCATGTCGTATGCGCGCGTGATTCCCCACAGCGACGGTGCGGGCGTGATCGATGCCGTCGGCGAGGGCGTGTCGAGAGACCGTATCGGCGAGCGTGTCTGGTGCTACGGCGCGCAAAGCTATCGTCCCTTCGGAACGGCCGCGGAGTTCACGGTGGTGCCTGCGCATCACGCCATACGGCTTCCCGACGATGTCGGCTTCGAACAAGGGGCCTGCCTGGGCATTCCCGGCATCACGGCGCATCGGGCCGTGCACGCCGGGGGGCCGGTGGTCGACCAAACCGTGCTGGTGCAGGGCGGCGCGGGCTCGGTGGGCGCATTCGCGGTGGGGCTCGCCCGGCGTGCCGGCGCTCGTGTCATCGCGACCGTGCGGTCGACGGTGGATGAAGAAGTCGCCGCGAACGCAGGAGCGCACCACGTGGTCCGCATGGATGGTCGTCCCGCGTGGCAGATCGTCGCGGATATCCGCCGCTACGCACCGGAAGGCGTGCATCACTTGGTCGAGGTGGCGTTCGGCGCCAACATCGATCTCGACATGAACGTTATCGCTGTCGGCGGCTCGATCGCTGCCTATGCCACCGACGATCCGCGCCCAAGCATTCCCTTCTGGGACCTGCTCTTCAAGAACGCGAGGCTCTTGCTGCTGGGCAGCGACGACTTTCCCGCCGCCGCGAAGCTCGAGGCTGCTGCTGCGGTGACCGACCTTGTCGCGAGCGGCTGGCGTGGGCTCGCGATCGACAAGACCTTTGCGCTGTCCGACATCGCAGAGGCGCATTCGTACGCCGAGCGCAAGCGAGCGCCGGGACGCGTCGTGCTGACCGTCTGAGTGCCGCTGGCTCGAATGGAATCAGCCCCCGACGACACGGACGGCGTCGTAGCCGAGGTGATGCATGGTCTCGCGCAGGATCAGCAGCGCCGCCGCGACGTCGGCTCCATCGCGTTCGAGGCCTGGCAGCGCGCGCAGCAGCGTGCTCGACGTGACGATCGTGCCACGCGGTGCCTGCGGCAGGCCTGTGCGCAGCAGCGCCTCCTCGACGACGTCGATCGCCTGCTCCACCTCGAGCGCCGTCGGCGGGTCATGGCGGAGACAGTCGCTGGCAATGCTGCGCGGGCCGAGAGGCAGCACCACCACGGCGTCGGGTCCGAGCTCGAGCCAGGTTTGCCGTGCCTCCAGGCAAAGCCGCGTGCTGCCGGCACTCATGGGCCGGCGCCGTCCAGGAGATTCGCCCCGCTGGAGGGTCACCGCGTCTTGCATCATCCTCATTGATTGCAACCGGTGGGCTACTTGGCGCCCAGACCGATCTGGTTCATGAAGTCCTGGTTGTCCCAGAACAGCCATTCGTGATCCATCACGCCGTTTTTCCAGTGTCCGATCGTCACCATGCCGATCGCGAAGCGCTTGCCGGTCGGCGGGACCGACTTGCCGTCGGGCAGCGGCATCGGCTGCGTGAACGTGCCGGTCATCACGCCCGTCACCGAGGTCCATGTGCCGGAGCCGAAGCGGATCGGGTGAGTCTTGATCTTGATGTCGGGCGCGAACACGAACAGCGCCTTCAGGTCGTCGATGTGCTTGTCGATTCCCGTGGTCTCGTGACCGTCCGGCCAGGTGACGACGATGTCCTTGGCGTGGCTTTCGTGCAGGCGATCCCACTTCTGATTGCTGAAGACATCGAAGTCGAGCGTGTCGAAGACCTTCAGGTTCTTCTCGACCTTGGGCGCCTGGCGTTCAGGCTTCGGCGGCGGGGTCGTGGGGTTCTCCGCCGGCGTTTGCGCGGAGCTGGCGGTGTAGGCGAAGCCGAGGGTGGCCAACAGTGCGGTGGCGAGGGTAGTGCGTGCTTTCATGATCATCTCCTTGCGGGTGTTCGGCCGATGGGCTCAAGCCTTGCGGATCCAGGTAGGTGCGATGCCGGTGCCCAGCCCCGCGCCGTAGCCGAGGTAGATGTTCAGCCCCGCCAGCGGCTCGAGATAGCGCGCGTTCTTCAGGCCGCCCGCATCGACGACCGTGAAACCCATGCTCTGCGCGATGGCGGTGGCGGTCTGCTTCGCCCGGGCGCTGTCCGCGGCGACGAACCCGCTGACCTTCTGCCCTTTGCCCAAGTCGGCGCCCTCGGCGAGCACCTGAGCGAACACGGTGTTGAAGGCCTTGACCACTTCGGCGCCGGGCACTGCCTTGGCAATCTCTTCGGCCGCCGAAGTGCTGTGGCCGATCG
>VBDL01000784.1 GCA_005884255.1 Betaproteobacteria bacterium
CCTCGGTGCGCGCGCGGTGGTCGCCGGCGCCGAAGACGATGGCGGTGAATTCACGCACCGCTTCGACCTGGAGGGAACGGCGGCCGGCCAGCCGCACCTCGATCGCTTCGCCGCTGCGCTCATGGATGCCGTGCAGGCTCGCCGGCAGCGTCGCCGCATCGTTGGCGACCAGCAGGTCGCCGGGGCGCAGCAAGGACGCGAGCTGCGAGCGTGCCGCGTGCTGCAGCCGCCCTTGCGCATCGACGACCAGCAGCTTCGCGTCGCGCGGCCGCTGCTGCGCAGTGGTGGCGGCCTTCATGCGATCGCCTCTTCGATCACTGCGAGGATCTCGCCCGCGGCATTGGCCGGGCGCTTCAGCGTCGACGGGTCGGTATCGGGCAGCGCGGCCGCATGCAGCGGCGTGTCCATGTCGCCGGGGTCGAGCGCGAGGATGCGGATGCCGTGCTCTCGCAGCTCTTCGTCCCAGATCAGGCTCAGGTGAGACAACGCCGCCTTCGACGCGCCATACGCGCCCCAACCGGCGTAGGCGTTCACGGCGGCATCGCTGGTGATGTTGACCACCAGTGCCGGGCGGCCTTCGCGCGCCGATGCGCTCAAGGCGCCGAGCAAGGCCTTGGTCAGGCGGAAGGGGCCGAGCACGTTGGTGGCGAGCGCCGCTTCGAAGTCTTCGCACTCGGTGTCGGCCAGCGGCTGCAAGGGCGCGGGCCCGAGGCTGGAGGCGTTGTTGATCAGCACGTCCAGCCCGCCGAGCGCGGCGCTGATGCGCAGTGCGATCGGGTGGATGTCCTCCTTGCGCGACACGTCGCCGGCGATGCCCGGCGCTTCGGCGTGGCGTGCCACCCAGGCCACCTGGGCGCCGCGCCGTTGCAGCGCCTGCACCAGCGCCAACCCGAGCCCCGATGTGCCGCCGGTGATGGCTACGCGCAAACCCTTGAATGAATCGTTCATTGCATGCTCCTTGTCGATGGACTCGACGATAGGAGCGCGGTGCGCAAGAGCCCAGCGCGCTGTCCAGCGCATTGGCGAAACGTCGCGCGGATGGACGGCGCGCGGCAGAATCGCTGGATGAATGACGAATCACGGACTGCAGGCAACCTGGCGCGCAATCTCGCGAGCCTGCGCCACACGCGTTCGCTGACGCAGGACGCGCTGGCCAAGGCCGCCGCCGTGCCGCGCTCGACCATCGCCAATCTCGAATCGGGTGACGGCAACCCGTCGCTCGCGGTGCTGGTGAAGGTGGCGGGTGCTCTAGGCGTGCCGATCGACGAGCTGCTCGCATCGCCGCGCGCGCTGGTGCGCCGCTGGCCGGCCGACGAGGTGGCCACGCGCAGCAAGGGCCGTGGTGTCACCTTGCGCGACCTGGTGCCCGAGCCGGTGCCCGACGAGATGATGGAAGTGATGGACTTCGCGCCCGGCGCCGTGATGGGCGGCACGCCGCACCTGCCGGGCTCGACGGCCGCGTGAACCTGATGGTGGCCGGCGAGCGCTACGAGCTGGCCACCGGCGACGTGCTCGCCTTCCCCGGCAACCTGCCGCATTCGTACCAGAACGCCGATGCGCTGCAGCGCGCACGCGGCGTGTCGGTCGTCGTGCTCGCCAAGGCAGGCGTGTAGGCCTTGTGATGGACGAGCAGCAGCTGCGCGAGGCCGTCCGCGCACTGCTCAGGCGCAACACGCGCAACGGCTATTCGCCGCTGCTGCGCCGCCACTACTGCTACATCGCGCCGGCGCCGCCCAAGCCCTATCCGTTCCAGTGGTTCTGGGACACCTGCTTCCACGTGATCATGCTGGCGCGGCTCGGCGAATGCGAGCTCGCGCA
>VBDL01000782.1 GCA_005884255.1 Betaproteobacteria bacterium
CGCACGCATCGCCGACGGCACGATCTCGAACAACGGCGCGAAGCAGGTGTTCGATGCGCTGTGGTCGGGCGAAGCCGCCAACGTCGACGCGATCATCGAGGCCAAGGGCCTGAAGCAGATGAGCGACTCCGGCGAGCTCGAGCGCATCGTCGACGAGGTGCTGGCCGCCAATGCCAAGTCGGTGGAGGAATACCGCGCCGGCAAGGACAAGGCCTTCAATGCGCTGGTCGGCCAGGCGATGAAGGCGACCAAGGGCAAGGCCAATCCGGCGCAGGTGAACGAGGTGCTGAAGCGCAAGCTGTCGTAGGGTGGGCTGAAGCCCACCCTACGCGCCCAGTTCCGCCAGCAGCGTCGCCACTTCCGCCGCCGATCTCACGCCGAGCTTGCTGAACACGCGCGCGCGGTGCACTTCCACCGTGCGGATCGACACGTTCAGCTCGTCGGCAATGATCTTGTTGAGCTTGCCGGCAGCCACGCGCTGCATCACCTCGCGCTCGCGCTCGGTGAGGCTGGCCAGCCGCGCAACGCGCTCGGCGTCCTTCGCGCCACGCGCGCGCATCGCATCGGCCACGCGCAACGCGCGCTCGATGCGCTCGGCCAGCGCGTTGTCGCTGTACGGCTTCTCGATGAAATCGAAGGCACCCTTCTTCAGCGCGTCCACCGCCATCGGGATGTCGCCGTGGCCGGTGAGGAAGAGCACCGGGTTGCGCACGCCGCGCGCGGCCAACTCGTCGTGCACGATCAGCCCGGACATGGGCTCCATGCGCACGTCGAGCAGCACACAGCCTTCCAGCGGCGCCGCATCGACCGTGCGCAGGAACTCCGGCCCGCTGGCATAGCTGTGCACCGTGAGGCCGCGCGACGCGAGCAGAAAGGCCAGCGCGTCGCGCACCGCCGCCTCGTCATCGACGAGGTGCACGGTGCCGCTGAGAAGATCCATGTCGTTCATGCTTCCGCCGCCGCGCCTGCATCGGCCGCCGCGGCGTTGGCATCGTACGCCGGCAAGGTGAACGAGAAGCGCGCGCCACCGCCCGGCGCATCGCCGGCATCCATCGCGCCGCGGTGCACTTCGAGGATCGAGCGGCAGATCGCCAGCCCCATGCCCATGCCTTCGCTCTTGGTGGAGTAGAACGGCGCGCACAGCTGCTCGACACCCCGGCCGTTCAGCCCGGGGCCGTTGTCGCTCACGTCCAGCCGCACGAAGCGCTCGCCGCTCTTGGCCAGCGCCAGCGCGATGCGCCGCCCGCCTGCGGGCGCCGGTCGGGTGGCCAGCTCGTCGCTCGCATTGCGCACGAGGTTGATGATCACCTGCTCGATCAGCACCGGGTCGGCCCATACGGCCGGCACATCATCGGGCACGTTCCACGCGATCTGCACCTCGTTGCGCGCCAGATCGCGCTGCAGCAGCGCCACCGCGCGCCGTGCCACCTTGCCCAAGTCGCAGCGCTCGCGCTGCGGGCCGCGCCGCGTGAGGAACTCGCGGATGCGCTGCACCACCGCGCCGGCTTGCGCGGCCTGCTCGCCCAGGCGCTGCAGCGCGCCATAGACGACGGCATGGTCCACGCCGGCGCGCTTGAGCGAGTTGACGACGCCGGCGTTGTAGCTGGCGATCGCCGTGAGCGGCTGGTTCAGCTCGTGCGCCAGGGTCGACGCGATCTCGCCGAGCATCGTCAACCGTGCCTGGTGCGCCATCGTCGAGCCCATCCAGCCGATGTGGCGGCCGCTCGCATCGACCAGCGGCGCCTCGTAGATCTTGACGTCGATGGCATGCCCGTCGCGGTGGATCCAGCGCGCCTCGTAGCCCTCGCGTGGCGCCTTGCCGGCGAGGTTGCGGTGGTGGCGCGACATCGATTCGGCCAGCGCCTCCGGCGGCCAGTACGGCATCGGCGGCAGGCGGCCGAGCAGCGTCTCGGCGGGCAGGCCGACGAGATCGCAGAACGCGCGATTCACGTAGACGAGCCGCCCCTCGGTGTCGCGCGCGCGCAGTTTCGGCGCGCGTGACCTCGCCCACCTGGCGCTTGAGCAGCCAGGTCGCGGCACTGATCAGCGCGAGGAACACCGCGATCAGCACCATCGACAGCGTGCGCCACCACGGCACGAGGCGCTCGCGTGCGGTGAGGTCGAGGTAGGTGTCGGTCAGCGCCGGCTCGAGGCTGACGCGGTGGCTCAGGCGGCCGGCGCTCGGCAGTGCCTCGCCGGTGGCGGCGATGGTCTGATCGAAGCCGTCGACCAGGCGCACGTCGTACTTGCGCGCCAGCCACCACGGCACGCCCACGCGCAGCAGCGCCGCCGGCGCGTAGCGCACGATGAGCGTGCCCTGCACGCGGCCATCGGGCGACTTCACCGGCGCCGACAGGTGCGCCGACAAGCCCTCGTCCTCGCGCGGCACCGGCGTGCCTTCGGGCAGCTGCGCGATCAGGCGCTGGTCCTTGTCGAGCCAGGTCAGGCTGATCCACGCGCGGCGCAGCCCTTCGATCCCTTCGGGCTGCTGCGCCAGCCGGTCCGCGGCGGCGGGCGCCCGCCCCAGGCGTGTGGCCAGCGCCTGCAGCGCCGCCTGCTCGGCACCGATGCGCGCTGACAGCTGCGACTCCATCGACAGCGCATCGGCGATCAAGGTGCGCTGCTGATCGTCGAGGTCGCGCGAGTCCGACCACTGCAGCACCGCGGCGACGCCGAGCACGAACAGCAGCGACAACACCAGGGGCAGCGCCCACCATGCGCGGCGCCGGCGCGCGGGCGGCAGCATCGTGTCGGTGGGGTGCAGCTCGGGCATGTGCTGAGTCTAGGCCGCACGCGGCGCACGCCAAGCCCTTCTATGCATGCATGTGGGAGTCCACAACTAGGGCTCGCTGCTGCTCGCCGCCGCCGCCACGCTGGCCGCGCCGATGGCGTTCGCGCAGTCGCCCATCGTCATCAAGTTCAGCCACGTGGTGGCGCCGGACACGCCCAAGGGCAAGGGCGCGCAACGCTTCAAGGAGCTGGTGGAAGAGCGCAGCAAGGGCGCGATCAAGGTCGAGGTCTATCCGAACAGCCAGCTCTACAAGGACAAGGAAGAGCTCGAAGCGCTGCAGCTCGGCTCGGTGCAGATGCTGGCGCCGTCGCTGGCCAAGTTCGGCCCGCTGGGCGTGAAGGAAT
>VBDL01000783.1 GCA_005884255.1 Betaproteobacteria bacterium
GTGCTCGATGCGCAGATGCGCGCCTTGGGCGCCATCCCGCAGGTGATGGCCTTCTCCGAGCTGTACCAGGCGCTGCAGACGGGCGTGGTCGACGGCACCGAGGGCGTGCCGAGCAACTTCTACACGCAGAAGATCTATGAAGTGCAGAAGCACATCACGCTGTCCAACCACGGGCACCTGGCCTATGCGGTGATCGTCAACAAGAAGTTCTGGGACGGCCTGCCCGTCGACGCACGCAAGATCCTCGAGCTCTCGATCCGCGACGCCACGGTGTACGCCAACGCGATCGCCGCCACCGAGAACGCGCAGGCGCTAGAGAAGATCAAGGCCAGCGGCAAGACCACCATCTACACGCCGACTCAAGCCGAGATCGACGAGTGGAAGAAGGCGCTGATGCCGGTGCACAAGGAGATGGAGTCGCGCGTGGGCAAGACGACCATCGACGCCGTGTACCAGGCTGCCGGCTTTGTCACTCCGCATTAAGGCGCACTCAAGGAGCCCTTCATGATCAACCGAGTGCTCAACCATCTCGAGGAATGGCTGATCGCCTTCCTGATGGGGGCGGCGACGATCGTCATCTTCGTGCAGGTGGTGCACCGCTACCTCTCCACCGTGCCCGGCATCCAGGACTATGTGCTGCACATCAACCTGGGCTGGGCGCAGGAGCTGTGCATCTACATGTTCGTGTGGATGTGCAAGTTCGGCGCCGCCTACGGCGTGCGCACCGGCATCCACGTGGGCATCGATGTACTCGTCAACCGCCTGCCCGTCGATTGGCGCAAGAGGACCGTGCTGCTGGCCCTGATCGGCGGCGCGCTGTTCACCGGCATCGTCG
>VBDL01000059.1 GCA_005884255.1 Betaproteobacteria bacterium
CGCGCAATTGCTGCGCGACCACAAGGGCGAGCATGTGGGCCTGCTCGCGCCGCTGGTCGTCAACCGCAAGGGCGTCTACACCGACCTCGCCAAATGGGCCAAGGCGCGCGGCCACACGCACTTGCGCGTCGACGGCGAATTCATGAAGGTCGATCCGTGGCCGCGGCTCGACCGCTTCAAGGAGCACACCCTCGAGCTGCCGGTCGGCGACATCGTCGTCAGCGCCGACGATGAGGCCGAGCTGCGCGCGCTGCTGGCGAAGACGCTCGAGCTCGGCAAGGGCGTGATGCATCTGCTCGCGCCGCTCGACGGCCTGAAGGGCGCGATGCTCAGCGATGGCCCGACCGCGGGCATCGGCGCGGTCAAGGTGTTCTCGACCAAGCGCGCCTGCCCGGTCTGCGGCACGAGCTACCCCGAGCTCGACCCGCGGATGTTCAGCTACAACAGCAAGCACGGCTGGTGCACCACCTGCGTCGGTACCGGCCTCGCGCTGACGCGCGAGCAGCGCAAGGCCTACGACGATTCGATCAAGGACGATGACAACAAGGGCCGCGAGCAGAGCTTTCCGTCGGAGGAGATGGAGGTCGAAGGCGTGGTCGACGCGCCGTGTCCAGACTGCGGCGGCACGCGGCTCAACCCCAGCTCGCGCGGCGTCACCTTCGAAGGCCATTCCATCGCCTGGATCGCGCAGTGGTCGGTCGGCGACGCGCGCCGTTGGGTCGAGTCGCTGATGCTGACCGGCCGCGACGCCGACATCGCGCGCGACGTGATCACCGAGATCAAGAGCCGCCTCGAGTTCCTCGAAGAAGTGGGCCTCGGCTACCTGACGCTGGACCGCGCCGCCCCGACCCTGAGCGGCGGCGAGGCCCAGCGCATCCGCCTCGCGGCGCAGCTGGGCAGCAACCTGCAGGGGGTCTGCTATGTGCTCGACGAGCCGACCATCGGCCTGCATCCGCGCGACAACCAGATCCTGTTGAAGGCGCTGCAGACCTTGAGCGGCAAGGGCAACACGCTGGTCGTCGTCGAACATGACGAGGACACGATCCGCCAGGCCGACCACATCATCGACATCGGCCCCGGCGCCGGAAAGCGCGGCGGCCGGCTGATCGCGCAAGGCCAGGCGCAGGATCTGGCGAACCACAGCGATTCGCTCACCGGCCGCTTCCTCGCGCATCCGCTGAAGCATCCGCTGCAGGCGCGCCGCGCGATCAACGGCGACGGGCGCATGCTGCGCTTAAGCGGCGCATCGATGCACAACCTGAAGGACATCGACCTGCACGTGCCGCTGCACCGGCTGGTCGCCGTCACCGGCGTCAGCGGCTCGGGCAAGAGCACCTTGGCGCGCGACGTGCTGTTGGCCAACGTGCAAGCGCTGGTCTCGCAGCGCGGCAAGGCGACGCTCGCCGGCTGCGATGCGCTCGACGGCTGGCAGGCGGTGGACCGCGTGCTCGAGGTCGACCAGACGCCGATCGACAAGACGCCGCGCTCCTGCCCCGCCACCTACATCGGATGCTGGGATGCGATCAGCCGCCTCTTCGCCGAGACGCTCGAAGCGAAGGCGCGCGGCTACACGCCGACGCGCTTCTCGTTCAACACCGGCGATGGCCGATGTTCCGGCTGCGAGGGGCAGGGCATGCGCACCATCGAGATGAGCTTCCTGCCCGACGTGAAGGTGCCGTGCGACCAGTGCCACGGGCTGCGCTTCAACCCCGAGACGCTGGCGGTGAGCTGGCGGGGAAAAAGCATCGGCGACGTGCTGGCGATGGAGGTCGACGAGGCGGTGGAGTTCTTCGCGGCTATGCCGAACATCTCGCATCCGCTGCAGCTGCTGAAGGACGTGGGCCTGGGCTACCTCACGCTGGGCCAGCCGTCGCCGACGCTGTCGGGCGGCGAGGCGCAGCGCATCAAGCTGGTCACCGAGCTGAGCAAGGTGCGCGACGACGTCACGCGCCGCGGCCAGAAGGCGCCGCACACGCTGTATGTGCTCGACGAGCCGACGGTCGGCCTGCACATGGCCGACGTGGAGAAGCTGATCCGCGTGCTGCACCGTCTCGTCGACGGTGGCCACAGCGTGCTGGTCATCGAGCACGACCTCGACGTGATCGCCGAGGCCGACTGGGTGCTCGATCTGGGGCCCGAAGGCGGCGCCGCGGGCGGGCGCATCGTCGTGGCCGGCACGCCGGAAGACGTGGTCGCGGCCGGCAGCCACACCGGGCGCTCATTGGCTCCGGTGCTCGCGCGCGGCTAACTGTTGGCCCCCGGCCCGGAGTACCACGGCCGCCCCCGTGGGGGCGGCGCCTTGCTTGGGGCGGCCCGGCGCGGCGGCGCGGTTACATCAACGTCGTCGAGAACGCCGGCTGCGTGTGTGGCGCCGGCAGCGCCTGCGGCTGGTGCAGATGGTCCTGCGCGATCAGGCTCAACGCGCGGCAGTGCAGCGCGATGGCCTGGCCATGCTCGCCGAGGCGGTCGAGCACATCGCTGGCGCGCATCAGCACCGCAAGCTCCCAGCTCGGGTCGGCGGTGCGCCGCGCCAGGCGGGCGGCCTCCTCGGCCTGCTCGCGCGCGCGCTCCGGCGTGCCGCGCAGCAGCGACAGCTCGGCCGCCTCGCACAGCAGCTCTACCGATTGCATCGTCGATGCGGCGAGCGGCAGATGGTCAGGCATGGCGTGTGTTTCCCTCGCGCGTTCTATTCATCTCGACCGACTGTACGTGCCCGTTCGCTCGAAGGGCGCCCCGCGTTCCGGGGGAGCACCCCGAAGGAGTGGCCCTCACCGTGACACTTGTCGCGCGCGCTCGGCAAGGGCCAATTGGTGCTCGACCTCCACGCGGTTGATCATCAGCCGCGCCTGTGCCTGGTTCTGCAAGGCCGCGCGCTGCAGCTCCATCGCGTGATGCGCCTCGCAGTGCGCCAGCGCCGGCTCGAATTTGCCCAGCGCCTTGTAGGCGCGATGCAGCGCCGAGTGCACGCGCATGCGCGTTGCCTCATGGTCGCGCTGGCGCAGCGCATCGAGCACCGGCAGCAGCTCGGGCACCGCATCGGCGGCGCGCCCTTGCGCGAGCATCACCTCGGCGATGTTGCAGCGGTTGCGCAGGCTCACCGAGCGGTAGCCGTGCTCGTCGGCGCGGCGTGCCACCTCGTGCATCAGCCCGAGCGCGCGGCCATGCTCGCCGAGCAGCCCCAGCACCTCGCCGAGGTTGCCTTCGATCACCGTCTGCCGGTAGGCGTCGCCCAGGCGGCGCGCCAGCGCCACCGCCTGCGTCGCATAGCTGCGGCCGCGCTCGATGGCCTGGCGTGACGCATCGTGCTCGCCGCGCTGCTTGTACAGGTGGCAGGCACCCACCGTGGTCGCCACCAGGTTGTTCAGCGCAACCAGCGTGCCGTCGTCGTCATGCATGTCGCGCGCCTCGCCGAGCGACTGCAGCAGGAAGCGCTCGCCCTGCGCCGGGTCGCCCAGGCGCTCGAAGCAGATGCCGATGCGGTTCAGCGCCTGCACCTCGCGCCCGCGCAGGCCGTGCACGCGCGCGCAGTCGAAGGACTCGGTGGCGTGGCGCAGCGCTTCCTCGTGCAGGCCGAGCTCGCTGTAGGCCACCGCCAGGTGGCACAGCAGCGCGCAGCGTTGATCGTCATTGGCCAGCCGTGCCCACAGCGCCAGCGCGCTGCGGCCGCTGTCCGCCGCATCCTCGAAGCGGCCGAGCCGCCATTGGTGGGTGGACTGTTGCGTCAGCGCCTCGGCACGCTCGCTGCTATCGGCCGCGGCGTGCTGCAAGGCTTGCTCGGCATGCTCGAGGCCGGCCGCATGGTCGCCGCTGCCCAGCGCTGCCTGCGAGCGCTGGAGGAATTCGCGCGGCGAGGCGCAGGCATCGGCAGCGGAGCGGGAGGGGAGGACGGACAACACGCGGGCGAACAGCTAAGCCGAACCGCGATTGTGCGGTTTGCGGTGCGCGCGCACCCCCGGGGTTTCAGCAGCTCGGCGTGCGCTTTGCCACGCCGCGCGCCGAAGCGCGCGGTGTGGTCAGGCAGGGCGGGCGTTTACTTCGGAGCCGACGCGCTGCCGGGCTTCTCGCTAGGCTTCTCGCTCGGCTTCTCGCTGGGCTTCTGGCCGGCGGCTGTCGGGTTCACCGTGGCTTCGAGCGTCTGCGCCATGCTCAGGTGGCGCTCCAGCTTGGGCAAGAGCTTTTCGGCATAGGCCTTGACATCGCTGTCCTTGGCCTCGCCGGCTTCCTTGCGGAAGTCCTTGATCGTGCTCTCGTGCGCCTTGACGCCATAGCGCTCCGCATAGCGCTTGTCGAACTTGTCGGCATCGCTTGCGGCGAGCATCTTCAGCCCGGCGCGCTGCGTCAGCGACGGCGAGTCGGGCAGCTTGTAGCCCTTGGTCTCGGCCAGCTGCTTGAGCTCGTCGGCGGCCTTCTGGTGGTCGTCCAGCATCTGCTTGGCAAAGCTCTTCACGTCGGCGCTGGTGGCCTTGGTTTCCGCCAGCTTGCCGGCCTCGATCTCGGCCATGCTGTATTCCGCCGCGTGCTTCATGAACTGCTTGTCGCCGCGCGACAGCTCGGCCTTGGCAGGGGTCGACGTGCGCGCGGCGGGCGTCGCACCGGTGTCGCTGGGCGTCTGGGCGAGGGCCCCCAGGCCGCCGCTGGCCAGCAGCGCACAAACGATGGACAGGGTCTTCATCTTCATGGTCACCTCCTGGAGGAAACGCGAGCGCGCGACGCGCCTCGTGTGCCGCAGAGGCGGCAATCCGCGTGCCCATCGGTGCACGACAGAAGTTGCAAACATTGCAGGGTGCGGCTTCACGAACAAAATCTTCCGTTCGCTTGCGCTTCCTACAGTCGCCGCGAGCCCAGCGAAGCGTCGCTGGAACAGCGCAGCGCCGGCGCAAACGGCGAGACACAACGATGGTGGGGCGACAAGCAATGAAGCAAGAACTATCCATGCCGAGCAAGACCTTGCTCGCAACCGCGGCGCTGATGGCGCTGCTGAGCCTGCAGCGCGTGCACGCGGCCGACGAGCCCGCAGCGCCGGCCAAGGCCGACGAGGCGGCACCGAAGGCCAAGGCCGACGATGCCGAGAAGGCCACGCAGGTGAACACCGTGGTCGTCACCGGCACCGCGCGCCGCGAAGGCCTGCGCAAGCTGGAGGCGAGTTTCTCCATCACCACCGCCGACGAAGAGCAGATCAAGCAGGCCGCGCCGTCGTCGACGGCCGATCTGCTGAAGATCGTGCCCGGCGTGTTCGTCGAGACCACCGGCGGCCAGTCCGGCGCCAACATGCGCGTGCGCGGTTTCCCGACGCCGGGCGACGGACCCTACTCGACCTTCCAGCTCAACGGCTCGCCGCTGTATGCGCTGCCGACGCTGTCGTTCTTCGAGCACTCGCAGCTGTTCCGGCTCGACGACACCATCGATCGCGTCGAGGTGCTGCGTGGCGGCCCGAGCCCGATCTTCAGCGCCGGCCAGCCCGGCATCACCGTCAACTTCATCCAGAAGCAGGGCGGCATCGAGCCGGAGGGCAGCGTGCGCGTGACCACCGGCACCGGCAACCTGCGGCGCTTCGACGGCGTGTTCAGCGGCCCATTGAGCGACAAGTGGCGCTTCATGGTCGGCGGCTTCTACCGCACCGACGATGGCATCCGCAACACCGAATTCCCGGCCGACCGCGGCGGGCAGTTCAGTGCATTGCTGACGCGCCAGCTCGACGACGGCTCAGTGAGCCTTTACGGCCGCGTGATGAACGAGAAGAACGCGTTCTACACCGCCATTCCCGTGGTCGGCAGCGCCGATGGCAAGAGCGTCTCCAGCTTCCCCGGCTTCGACGCGGGCACCGCCTACTTCTACGGCAACGAGTTGCGCAACCTGACGCTCGAATCAGTACGCCAGGTCGGCGTGGATGCGAGCGGCAAGCCGATCATCCAGCGCGAGTTCGTCGATCGCGACCTGGCCGACGGCCGCGGCGCCGACGTGCGCACCTATGGCGCGACGCTGGACAAGAAGTTCGGCGCCTGGTCGCTGTCGAACAAGGTCAACTACACCTCGGGCAGCGTGCCGACCTATGCGCTGTTCTCCGGCGCGAACCCGCAGACGCTGGGCGCCTACATCAGCGCGCAGGCCGGCGCCAACGGCGCGGCCGGAGGCAGCGCTGCTTACGTCAACGGCGGTGGCGCGATCACCGATCTCACCAAGCAGGTGATCGTCAACGGCATGTGGGCGGTGGACAAGGCGCTGAAGTCCTTCACCAACGAGACGCGGTTGTCGCGCGACCTCGGCGCCAACAACACGGCGACCGTGGGCCTGTACCTGGCCGACTACTCGTCACACGACCAGTGGGTGCTCGGCCAGGCGCAGCTGATGACGGTGGAGCCGCACGCGCGCCTGGTCGACGTGGTGCTCGACAACGGCATGCGCGTGTCGCGCAACGGCTTCGTGCCGCCGCCGTTCTCGTTCAACCTCGATGGCAAATACAACGGCAACACCACCGCGCTGTACGTGGCCGACGAATGGAAGGTGAGCGATGCGCTGCGCCTGGACGGCGGCATCCGCTTCGAGCACCAGCGCATCAACGGCACGATCGCCAACGTCAAGAACACCGACCTCGACGGCGACCCGAGCACGCTGTACGACAACAACCTGGCGTACTTCGACGGCACCACCACGCCGATCTCGAGCAACTTGAGCCGCACCTCGGTGACGCTGGGCGCGAACTACAGCTTCAGCCGTGAGTTCAGCATGTTCGGCCGTGTCAACAATGGCCACCGCATGCCCGACTTCGATGTGCTGCGCGGCCGCGTCGGCAGCACCGAGAGCAAGGACCCGGTCGAGGACATCACGCAGTTCGAGATCGGCCTGAAGACCGCGACGCCGCTGTACACCGCGTTCCTCACGGCCTACCACGCGACGCTGAAGAACTCGCAGACGCAGCAGTTCACCAACGCGGGCAACGTGGTGCAGCGCCCGAACTCGCGCACCACCGGCGTCGAGTTCGAGGCCGCGGTGCGGCCGCTGCGCGGGCTGGAGCTCGCGCTGACCGGCAACCTGTGGAGCGCCAGCCGAAGCTGCAGTACCGCTTCACGCCGAGCTACCGCATCCCGACCGAGTTGGGCAGCGTGCGGCTGTTCGCGACGTGGACGCACGTGGGCGAGCGCTTCGCCAGCAACGCCAACACGCTGAAGCTGCCGAAGTACGACACGCTCGATGCGGGTTTCGTGGCCTCGCTGAACAACGGCATCGACATCCGCCTCACCGGCACCAACCTGACGAACAAGATCGGCCTCACCGAAGGCAACTTCCGCGTGCCCAATGCCACCGTCGGCTCCGACGGCGTGTTCCTCGCGCGCCCGCTGTTCGGCCGCGCGTGGGAGCTGTCGCTCGGCTTCGCCTTCTGACCTCACTTTCACTCCTGGGGACGTCGCCAATCAGCGGCGTTGCGGGGCCTCCCTATCCGGGAGGCCTCTTTTTGCTTGTCAGACGGCCTCGATGCGCTTGAGCTCGCCATAGTCGGGGCCGACCACGATGGCCGCGCAGCCCACGGCGCGGCCCGCCTTCTCGCGCGCCACGGCAAACAACACATGCGGCTGCGCGAGTGCGTCTATATC
>VBDL01000791.1 GCA_005884255.1 Betaproteobacteria bacterium
GCCGCCGCAGGGCCTGTTCGGCTGGGTCGATGTCGGTGTCGACACCGAGCGCCTGGCGCAGGCGATGCACGATGAAGGCTGGCTGCTCGCACCGGGCACGCTGTTCCACGCAACACCGCGGCCGACCACGCTGATGCGCATCAACTTCGCCACCTCGCAGGAAGCACGCTTCTGGCGCGCGCTCCACCTGACCAGGGGGGCTTTGTAGCCATGCGCCGACCCAGCGACTACAGTCTGATGGGATATCGCAGCGACACCCCGACGATGTTCGAGCCCACCATCCCATTCGGCGAGCCCGAGCTGATGCGCGTCAGCGCGTTTCAGCGCTATCTCGACGACCTGGCCGGGGTCAGCGGTGGCCCGTCGTCGCGCCCCGGCGCGTTGAGCCCGTCGCTGATGGCAGACCTGAAGCGCGTCGAGGAATCGGGGCGCCGCATGGATGTGCTCGAGGTCATCGCCGCCTGCATCCGCCATATGCAGCGCGTGATGATCCATCTGCAAAGCGACGACAAGGTGCTGCCGCTCACGGTGTTCGCGCAGGAGCGGCTGGTGCACGTGCCGCTGGACATGCACACCTTTCTGGCGTCGCGGCTGTCGGAGCTGAAAGTGCTGCACGTCGAGGCCGCGCTGCTGCGCCCGCCCGGTGACGCGGAGGTCTCGCTGGTGGCCGAGCTGCACCAGTACCACCCGCTGGGCCCGCTGCTGTGGGAGCTGTCGATGCGCGGCACGCGCGACGAGCTGCTGCCCGAGATCGCCGGCCCCGCGGCCTATCGCGTGGCGCCGTCGCTCGATCTGCAAGGCGTCGCGCTGAGCGGCAGCCTGCGCTCGGTGATCGAGCGGCTGCGCCGGCAGACCACCGGGCTGCGCGAGCTGAGCACCTGGCCGGGGCTGGACCGCGTGCGCGCCGCGCGGCTGCTCAATGCGCTGTACCTGCATGCCGGGCTGATCGTCAGCCGCTCGCACCCCGACGCGGTCGGCGACTCCTGGTTCGGCGGCCTCGGCCGCTGATGCTGCCGGAGCGCACGATGCTCGCGCACGCGCCCGACAACGACATCCTGCGCGGGCTGGGTTGCGCCACGCTGTGCGCGGCCTACGCCGAGGAGCAGGTCGATCACATCCTCGAGCTGCTGCATCGCATCGAGCCCTTCGACGACAAGACACGCAATGCCCCGATCGAGCAGCGGCTCGCGCGCGCATCGGCGATCGTGCAGCGGCTGGCCAGCGACGAGCTGTTCGAGCTGGAGCGCACGCTGGGCGCCGGAGCGGCGCTGTTCGGGCGGCGCGACGAGATCGTCCATGGCCGGCTGTACCCGGGCCTGGAGCGCAGTGATGCGCTGCAGGCCGCCAAGCCCAAGGTGACGCAGCGGCCAGCGGCAGCGCAGGAGCTGTACGCGCTGGCCAATGAGTTCGCCGTCTACCGCGATGCGCTGATCCGCCCGCAGGTGATGCGCTTGCCGCGCGCGGTGACCGAGTACCTCGGCCGCGCGGCGCCGCCGCACTTCCTCGAGGCCCCCTGATGACTGCCCCGCGTCGCCTTTGGCTCCTGGGGCTATGACCTATCGCGAGCCGAGCGCCTCCCAGCGCTCGAGCGCGGCCGTCAGCTCGTCCTCGATCTGCGCATAGCGCGCCTGGAGCTCGGCCACGCGCTGCGGCTCGCTGGTGTAGAGCTCGCTGCTCGCCAGGCGCTCGCCGAGCGTCTTCTGCTCCGCTTCGAGCGCCTCGATGCGCGCCGGCAGCTCGTCGAGCTCGCGCTGCTCCTTGTAGCTGAGCTTGCCGCGCCTGGCCGCCGGCGCCGAAGCGTCGCGCAGCGGTGCGGCTTCTGCGCGCGGTGTCGACGCAGACGCCACCTGCAGAGCGCGCGAGCGCGCGCGCTGGATGCGCCAGTCCTCGTAGCCGCCTTCGTACTCGCGCCACAGGCCAGGCGTCGCTTCGCCTTCCCAGGCGATCGTGCTGGTCACCACCTCGTCGAGAAAGCGGCGGTCGTGGCTGACGAGGAACACGGTGCCGGCGTAGTCCTGCAGCAGGTCTTCGAGCAGGTCGAGCGTCTCGATGTCGAGGTCGTTGGTCGGCTCGTCGAGCACCAGCACGTTGGCGGGCAGCGCAAACAGGCGCGCCAGCAGCACGCGGTTGCGCTCGCCGCCGGACAAGGTGCGTACCGGCGAGTTCGCGCGCTCCGGCGAAAAGAGGAAGTCGCTGAGGTAGCTCATCACGTGCTTGCGCGTGCCGCCGATCTCGACCCACTCGCTGCCCGGGCTGATGGTGTCGGCCAAGGTCGCATCCAGATTCAGCGCGCTGCGCATCTGGTCGAAGTAGGCGACGCTCAGATTGCTGCCGCGGCGCACCGTGCCGCTGGTGGGCGGCAACTCGCCGAGGATCAGCTTCAGCAAGGTCGTCTTGCCCGCACCGTTGGGGCCGATCAGGCCGACCTTGTCGCCGCGCAGGATCGTCGAATTGAAGTCCTTGACGATGAGCTTGTCGCCGAACTTCATCGACACGTCGTGCAGCTCGGCCACGATCTTGCCGGTCGGCAAGCCGGCGTCGAGCTCGAGCTTCACCTGCCCGAGCGACTCGCGCCGCCTGGCGCGCTGCTCGCGCAGCTTCACGAGGCGCGCGAC
>VBDL01000788.1 GCA_005884255.1 Betaproteobacteria bacterium
TGCCTTGTCACCGGGCTTCCCGTAGCATGCGTCGCTGATTCAGCGCCGCCCGGGCCACCGGCTTTCACTGGCGCGATTGCATTCCCACCAATTCGAACCGATGAGGAGATTTCGTTGATTGCAACCCAATGGGCGCTGTATTTCGCGCTGGCATGCGGCTTGGCCGCCGTCATTTACGGCTTCGTGCAACGAAGCTGGATCCTGCGCCACAGCGCCGGGACCGAGCGCATGCAAGAGATCGCCAGCGCCATCCAGCAAGGCGCCGCGGCCTATTTGGCGCGGCAATACCGCACGATTGCGATGGTCGGTGTGGTGCTCGCGATACTGATTGCCGTTTTTCTCGATAGCACGACGGCGGTCTGGTTCGTATTGGGCGCAGTCCTCTCGGGTGCCTGCGGCTTCATCGGAATGAATGTTTCGGTGGGCGGCAACGTGCGCACCGCCCAGGCTGCCGGCATGCTGGTCGTCGGCCTCGGCCTGCTCGGCGTGACGATCTTCTTTCTCTTCATCACCGGCAACGGCAACCTGACGCCGGTCAATGACCTGTCGAAAACGCTCAAGCCGCTGCTCGGCTTCGCGTTCGGCGCGTCGCTGATCTCGATCTTCGCGCGACTCGGCGGCGGCATCTTCACCAAGGGCGCCGACGTCGGCGCCGACCTCGTCGGCAAGGTCGAAGCCGGCATTCCGGAAGACGACCCGCGCAACCCGGCGGTGATTGCCGACAACGTCGGCGACAACGTCGGCGATTGCGCCGGCATGGCCGCCGACCTGTTCGAAACCTATGCGGTCACCTTGATCGCGACGATGGCGCTGGGTGCGCTGCTGATCGCGAAAGCGCCGATCGAAGCGGTCGTCTACCCGCTCGTGCTCGGCGGCTTCTCGATCATCGCGTCGATCATCGGTTGCGGCGCGGTCAAGGCATCGCCCGGCATGAAGAACGTGATGCCTGCGCTGTACCGCGGATTGATCGTCGCCGGCGTCATCTCGCTGATCGGCTTCTTCGGAATCACCAAGCTCCTGATGCCCGACAACGCGATCTTCGAAAGCGGAACGCAGCTGCGGCTCTTCGGCTCGTGCATCGTTGGTCTCGTGCTGACCGCCGCGATGGTGTGGATCACCGAGTACTACACCGGCACCGACTACAAGCCGGTGCAGCATGTCGCGCAAGCTTCGACCACCGGTCACGGCACCAACATCATCGCGGGCCTCGGCGTGTCGATGCGCTCGACCGCATGGCCGGTGATCTTCGTCTGCATCGCGATCTGGGTCTCGTTCGACCTCGGGGGCCTGTATGGCATCGCGATCGCGGCGACCTCGATGCTGAGCATGGCCGGCATCATCGTCGCGCTCGACGCCTACGGCCCGATCACCGACAACGCTGGCGGCATCGCCGAGATGGCCAACCTGCCCGACAGCGTTCGCGACATCACCGACCCGCTCGACGCTGTGGGCAACACGACCAAGGCGGTGACCAAGGGCTACGCGATCGGCTCCGCCGGCCTCGCTGCGCTGGTGCTGTTCGCCGACTACACGCATGCGCTCGAGTCGCGCGGCATGAACATCAGCTTCGACTTGTCAAACCACAAGGTGATCGTGGGCCTGTTCATCGGCGGATTGGTTCCCTACCTGTTCGGTGCGATGGCGATGGAGGCGGTCGGTCGTGCAGCCGGCGCGGTCGTCGAAGAAGTGCGCCGCCAGTTCCGCGACATCAAGGGCATCATGGAAGGCACCGGCAAGCCCGAGTACGGCACGGCGGTGGACATGCTCACCGCCGCGGCGATCAAGGAGATGGTCATCCCGTCGCTGCTGCCGGTGGTGGTGCCGATCCTCGTCGGCCTGATCCTCGGGCCGGTGGCCCTCGGTGGCCTGCTGATGGGCACCATCGTGACCGGCCTCTTCGTAGCGATCTCGATGTGCACGGGCGGCGGCGCCTGGGACAACGCGAAGAAGTACATCGAGGACGGCCACCACGGCGGCAAGGGCTCGGACGCGCACAAGGCCGCCGTCACGGGCGACACCGTGGGCGATCCCTACAAGGACACGGCCGGCCCGGCGGTGAACCCGCTGATCAAGATCATCAACATCGTAGCGCTGCTGATCGTGCCGCTGCTGCCGGTCGCGACCAGCGCCGGTGGTGCGCCGGCGGCGATGGAGAAGCCGGCGGTCACGGCATCTGCCGCGGCACCGGCAGCCATGCCGGCCTCGGCCGCATCGCAACCCTGAGGCGCGACGCGCTCAGACGAGGCCCGCTTCGGCGGGCCTTCATGCCGTAGCGATCGCGGAATGCGCGGTTGAAGGGCCCGATCGAGCCGAAGCCGGCTTCCAGCGCCAGCGTTAGCACGGGCCGGCGATCGAAGGCCGGATCGGCGAGCTTGCCCTGCACGTCCTCCAGACGGTAGTGGTTGACGAAGGACGGAAAGTTGCGGAAGCCCAGCCGCCGGTTGATCAGCTCGCGCAGGCGGTACTCCGGCAGACCGAGGCGCTGCGCCAGCGACGCCAGCGACAAGCCCGGATCCAGGTAGACGCGCTCGCTCGTCATCAGCGTTTTCAGCCGATCGAGCCACGGCTCGTCGGAGAGCGGCGCGATCGTGACCGGCGCCGTTTGCGGCTGCGGTTCGGCGCCGAACAGCGTCTCGATCGCCGTGGTGCGCAGCTGCGTCAGGAACGCGAGCACCACGCCGAGCGCCGTGGTGATCAACGCGACGTTGAGCACACCCAGCCACGCCGGCGCCGGGGTCGCGCCGTAGATCCATTCGACGATCAGCACCGCGAGGCCATGCAGGCCGACATAGCCGAGCAGCCAGAAACGCAGCGCGCGGCGCCCGGCCACCAGGTCGCCGCGCCGGCTGCTCCAGATGCGCCACAGCGCGACCAGCACGAAAGCGGTGCCGGTAGCATGCAGCAGGCCATGCAGACCCGCGCACACCACCGACGGAAACCAGCCCGAGACCAGCGCCAAGGCGCCGCCGAGCTGCACCAGTGCGCCGATGCGCGCCAGCCACGGCACGTCGTTGCGATCCGCGAACGCCGTGTGGGCCAGCCACCAGTGCGCCACCGGGAACATCACCGACGCCAGCAGCAGCGGCGCGAGCCACGCCTCGCTCAGGCACAGCGCGCCTGGCGCAGAACAGACGAGGTAGGACGCGAGGCAGGCCAGCAGCGGCAACAGTGCCAGGCGTGGCCGCCGGCCCAGCGCAAGGCCGTGCAGCGCTAGCACCAGCGCCAGACTGATGGCGACGGTGCGCAGCAGGAGTTCGGTGGAGTCGGGCATGGCAGGCGGATTCTGTTGCCGGCAACTGTAGCGTCCAGCCGAATCGTGCAATCCCGCTCTGATTCGACAAATCGGCCAGCACTCGCAAGCATCGGCGCGACTTCACGCCCCCGTCCACCTAGCCTCGGGCT
>VBDL01000065.1 GCA_005884255.1 Betaproteobacteria bacterium
TAGGTGGAGAACTCGTTGACGTTGATCTTGCCGATCTGCGCGAACTCGAAACCCAGATCCTTGGTCAGGGCGCCCAGCACGTCGCCGGGGCGGATCTTTTCCTTGCGGCCGCCCAGGATTTGCAATGTCACCATCGGCGGATGCAGGGGTTCGGCATCGGTGGGCGTGGTCAGTTCGCTCAAGGGGTGCCAGACGCTGGCGCTGCCCTGCATCTCGTCGATGCGGCCCACGCGGCCCATCTCGTCCAAGCTGGCCAGGCTGAAGGCCCAGCCGGCTTCGTCGGCGCGGCCGGTGCGGCCCACGCGGTGGGTGTGCACCTCCTTGTCGGGCGTGATGTCCACGTTGATCACGGCTTCGAGCTGAGCGATGTCGAGCCCGCGCGCGGCCACGTCGGTGGCCACGAGCACGCTGCAGCTGCGGTTGGCGAACTGCACCAGCACCTGGTCGCGCTCGCGTTGGTCCAGGTCGCCATGCAGCTCGAGCGCCACGAGCCCTTCAGCCTGCAGCACCGCCACGAGGTCACGGCACTGCTGCTTGGTGTTGCAAAAGGCCAGGGTGCTCACCGGCCGGTAGTGGTTGAGCAGCAGGCCCACGGCATGCAGGCGCTCGCTCTCCTTCACTTCATAGAAGCGCTGGCGGATCTTGGTGGTGGCGTGGCGCTCGGTGAGCTTCACTTCGTGCGGCTCGCGCATGAAGCGGCTGGCCAGCTTCGTCACCCCCTCGGGGTAGGTGGCCGAGAACAGCAGGGTCTGGCGCTGGGTGGGGCACAGCTTGATCACGTTGGCGATGTCTTCGGCGAAGCCCATGTCCAGCATGCGATCGGCTTCGTCGAGCACCAGGGTGTTCAGTGCGTCCAAGGCCAGGGTCTCGCGCGACAGGTGGTCGAGGATGCGGCCCGGTGTGCCCACCACGATGTGCGCGCCGTGGGCCAGGCTGGCGATCTGCGGGCGCAGGGTGGTGCCGCCGCACAGGCTCAGGGTCTTGATGTTGTCCTCGGCCCGGGCCAGGCGGCGGATCTCCTGCGTCACCTGCTCGGCCAACTCGCGCGTGGGGCACAGCACCAGCGCTTGCACAGCAAAGCGCCGTGGGTTCAGGTTCGCCAGCAGCGGCAGCGCAAACGCGGCGGTCTTGCCGCTGCCGGTCTTGGCCTGGGCGATCAGGTCTTTGCCGGCCAGGGCCAGCGGCAGGCTGGCAGCCTGGATCGGCGTCATGTGCTCGTAGCCCAGCCGCTGCAGGTTGGCCAGCGTGGCCGGGGGCAGCGGCAGGCTGCTGAAGGATGGGCCAGCGGACGGTGCAGGATCGGCGGACGTGGCCGCTGGCTTGTGGGTGATGCTCATGCGCGATTATCGGGACCTGGCGTTTCGCCCTCGGCCCCTGTCAGCCGGGCTTGCGAAAGTCATCGTCGATCCATGCGCTGGCGCTGGCCGCATTCAGCCTGAAGCCGAGGCCCACGCGCACCCGGGCCAGCGGTTCGCCGGCGGCATCGTACGCGCCCAGCAGGGCATGGGGATCGTCCTCATCAGGCACGATGTCCAGCGTGACGTTGACGCGCCCGGATGAAGCGTTCACCGCGATGCTCCGATGGTGCAGCGCATGCAGGTGTTGTTCGTGGCGGCGCAGCACTTCCGAGGCGGTCTTGACCAGCGTGTTGAACGCGGACACGTCCAGCGGCTTGGGATTCTTCTTGTCGCGCCCCATCGTCCAGGGGCCGACCAGCGCGGGCTCGGGTTCGCCGTCCTTGATCATCTCCACGGCCCACCCCTCGTCGTCTTCGTTCTTGATGACGCGTGCGGTCCACCCTTTGTCCCGCCACAGGCGGGGCTCATGCAGCGGGGTGGCTGTGTCGGCCTCGACGGCCTCGTTCGTGGTGTTGGGTGTCATGACTGAAATCGTACCTGCCGTAACGCAGGTGAGCTGCTGTGTTTGGAGCGGAGCGTCACATGCGATTACCGCGGCTTCATCAGGCGCGGTGCCGCCCCGCGCTATAAAAGGCGACTTCCAGCACCCGATGGAGCCACCGCACCATGAGCCGCATCGCCCGCCTGACCGCCCCGCTTCTCGCCGCCCTTGTTCCGTTCGGCGCCATTGCTGCCGATCCTCCCGCGCCGGCAGCGGGCAAGCACCCGTACTACCAGCACGCGCTGGCCGACTTGCACGCCGCGCGCTGGAATATCGAGAACCGCGCCGCAGGCGCCCGTGCCACCGCCGAGGAACAGGCGGCCGTCAAGCAGATCGACCAGGTGATCATCGACATCAAGCGCGCCGCCATCGAAGACAGCAAGGCCCTGCAGGACCGGCCCACCGGCGCCGCGCAAGACCGCCATGGCAATCTGCACCACGCGTACGACCTGCTCAAGCAAGCGCACTCGGAGATCGCACGCGAAGAGGACGATCCGCAGGCGCGCGGGCTGCGCGACACGGCGATCCATCACCTGGATGAGGCGATGCAGGGGACGCAGCGGGCCATCGAGGCCGTGCAGAAGTCGCGGTGACGCCGCCGCGCCTCACTTCACCGGAATCGGCGTGGCGCGGTCGACCGGCACGGCGGTGATGCTGTTCTTCGGCGAGCCCTCGATGAGGCGGTCGGAATAGGTCAGGTAGACCAGCGTGTTGCGCTTCCTGTCGACGATGCGCACGATGCGCAGCTTCTTGAAGAGGACCGACAGCCGCTCGTTGAAGACCTCCTCCTGCTGCGGCAGCGGCTGCGTGAAGGAGATCGGCCCAACCTGGCGGCAGGCGATCGACGCCTCGGCCTTGTCCGCGGCCACGCCGAGGGCACCGGAGATGCCGCCGGTCTTGGCGCGCGACACGTGGCAGGTGACACCGGCCACGCGCGGGTCGTCGTAGGCCTCGACGACGATCTTGTGGTCGGGGCCGATCAGCTTGAAGACGGTGTCGACCGAGCCGATCTGTTCCGCGCCGGCGGCGGTGCTGAAGAGGACGAGGGGCAGCAGGACTTTGCGCATGACGGCAACCTTGTGACGATGGCGATGACGCCATTGTCCAGGCGCCGCCCGAGCGGCGTCAGAGCTGCACCTGCGCGTCGCCGATGCCCTCGAACTCCACGCGCACCCGTTCGCCCGCGGCGGCGGGCAGCACGCCGACCCAGGTGCCGGTGGTGACGACCGTGCCTGCGGGCAGCACGGCGCCGTCGCGCGTGGCATGCAGCAGCCAGTCGCGCAGGCCCCACGACGGGCCGCCCAGCGTGTGCGTGCCGCAGCGCTCCACCGGCGGCCGCTCGCCGATGAACACGCGGCAGCGCTGCGCGCTCCAATCGCGCGCGGCGTACGGCACCCAGTCGCCCAGCACCAGCGCGCCGTGCGTCTGCAGGTCGGCCAGGCGCAGCAGCGGTGCCGCGCCCATGCCTTGCAGCCAGCGCGAGTCGACGATCTCGATGGAGACCGCCATCGCATCGAGGAGCGATTCGGCACCCGCACGGTCGAGCGACGTGGCCAGCGCGTGATCGACCGGCTGCGCTAGGCGCAATGCGATCTCCGCCTCGATCGAGCGCGATGTGAACGACCAGTGGCGCGCATCGGCAGGGCTGCGCCACACGCCCGCGGAGGGCAGGGGCGCATGCGTGAGCGTGACCTCGCGCGACGGGCCGCCCGATTTCCAGTGCATCGGCACATGGCCATCGAACCAGCGCAGCGATCGCGCGACCGCGCGCTGCACCTCGTAGGCCTGCGTGGGTTCGCTCAAGGCATCGGTCAGCGCATCGGCGTTGGCGGGGCGGTGATCGCGGCGCGCCTTGAGCAGCGCTTCGGTGACGGTATCGGTGGGGGAGATCAAGCAGGTTCCTTTGTCAGAGAGAGGGCCAGCGGGCACTCCAGGGTGCCATGGTTTCGTAGTCGGCGCCGAGCGCGAGCAGCAAGTCCTCGGCGTCATGCGCACCGATGAGCTGCAAGCCGATCGGCAGCCCGCGGCTCGACGGCTGCACCGGAAGCGCGAGCGCCGGCAGGCCGGCCGCGTTGACCCAGCCGGTGAAGACGGCGTGGCCGCGCGGCCCGACGCTGTGGCCGTCGATGCGCGTCGGGAACGCCTCTTCCGCCGGCCAGGGCAGCGCCGCCGCGGCGGGTGTGACGAGCACGTCGATGTCGCGGAACATGTTCGCTGCATCGCGCCGCAGCTTCTGCACGGTTTCGAAGATGCCCCACAGTCGGGTCGCCGGAATCGTCGCACCCTCCTCGGCCATCGCGCGGTACTTCGGCGACGCGCCTTCGCGCCAGGCCGGGTGCTGCTCGAACAGCCGCGCCAGGCCGATCTGCCCGACCTGCGGCCAGGCCGTCGACATGAAACCGAGGTCGAGCGGCATCGTGCCTTCCCTGACTGTGTGGCCCCGCGCCGAGAAGCGATGCGCCGCCTGCGCGCAGCGCTCGGCGATCTCCGGGTCGACCGGCGCGCCGTCCAGCGTGGGCACGTAGAGCACGCGCAGCGCGCCCGCCGTGCGGTCGGCGGGCGACGGGCCGTGCAGCACGCGATAGAGCAGCGCCACATCGGCCACCGTGCGCGCCATCGGGCCCACGACCTCGAAATCGAGCAGCAGCGAGGGCAGCGTGTGCTCGCGCGGCAGCGCACCGATCGACGGCTTCAGGCCGACGACGCCGCAATGCGACGCCGGCCGGCGGATCGAGCCACCGCCATCGGTCCCCAACGCCAGCGGCGCGATGCCGGCGGCCACCGCGGCCACGGCGCCGCCGCTGGAACCGCCGGGCGTCAACGCCGTGTCCCACGGGTTGCGCGTGACACCGAAGACCCGATTGGCGGTGTAGCCCTCGAGCGTGAACTCGGGCACGTTGGTCTTGCCGATGAGCAGTGCGCCTGCGCTTCGCGCGCGGGCCACCGCCAGCTCGTCTTGGGTGCTGCGATGCTCGCGCCCACCGAGGCTGCCCCAGGTGGTGGGAAGGTCGGCGGTGAGCAGGTTGTCCTTCACGGTGAGAGGCACGCCGTCGAGCGCGGACAGCGGCTGCCCGCGTTCGTGGCGCTGCGCACTGCCCTGCGCCTCGGCACGCAACAGCGAGCGATCGCGCTGCGCGATGACGGCGTTGAGCCGCGGGTTCACCGCATCGAGCCGCGCGAGGCAGGCATCGAGCGCGTCCGGCGGCGACAGCGTGCCGTCGCGATAGCGGCGCGCCAGTTCCACCGCGGGCAAGCGCCAGAGCTCCGAGGCGTCGTTCATCACATGTGCGCCGGCAGCCAGGTCGCGAGCTGCGGCACGGCCATCAGCAGCAGCGTGAACAGGATCATGATCACCGCATATGGCAGCGCGCCCCAGATGGCGTCGCCGATACCGCCCTTGTCGGGGCGGATGCCATGCACGACGAAGAGGTTCATGCCCACCGGCGGCGTGATCAGGCCGAGCTCGCACATCAGCACGATGAAGATGCCGTACCAGATCGGATCGATGCCGAGCGCGGTGACGATCGGGTAGGTGATCGGGATGGTCGCCACCTGCATCGACAGCACGTCCATGAACATGCCGAGGATCAGGTAGAAGACGATCAGCGCCAGGATCATCGTCGTGCCCGACAACCCGAGCGTGGTCACCCATTTCGTCATCGCATCGGCCACGCCGGTCAGGCTGATGGTGAGGTTGAGGATGAAGGCTGCGCTGATGATCAGCAGGATCATGCCGCTGACGCGCGCGGTGGAGATGAAACAGGTGCGCATCACTTCCCACGTCAGCTTGCCGGCCTGCCACACGAAGAAGAGCGCCGCGATCACGCCGAGCGCCGCGCTCTCTGTCGCCGTGGCAATGCCGAAGTAGAGGCTGCCCATCACGATGCCGAACACGACCAGCGGCGCGACGAGGAAGCGCAGCGAGCGCAGGCGTTCGGCCATCGGCACCACCGGCTCGCGGATGGCGTGGCCGCTCATCAGGTTGGACAGCGCGATGTAGAGCATGAAGCAGCCGGTGAGCAGCAGCCCGGGGACGATGCCGGCGATGAACAGCTTGCCGATCGAGTTGTTGGTGAGCGAGCCGTAGACGATCATGTTCACGCTCGGCGGGATCAGGATGCCGAGCGTGCCGCCCGCTGCCAGCGTGCCGAGCGACGCGCGCATCGGATAGCCGCGTGCGCGCAGCGATGGCAGCGCCACCGTGCCGATGGTCGCGGCGGTGGCCACTGAAGACCCCGAGGTCGCCGCGAACAGCGCGCAGCTGCCGATGTTGGTGTGCAGCAGGCCGCCGGGCAGCCGGCCGAGCCAGGCCGACAGCGCCACGTACATGCGGTCCGCTATGCCCGAGCGCAGCAGCAACTCGCCGAGCAGCACGAACAGCGGCACCGAGGTCAGCAGGTTCTCGTTCTGCACGCCCCACACCACCGGTGCGATGGAGTCCATGAACGGCGTGCCGTAGGCGGCAATGCCGCCGACGATGCCCACCAGCGCCATCGACACCGCGATCGGCAGGCCCACCAGCATCATCGCCAGCATCAAGGCAAAGGCCAGCGCGAAATAGGCAATGCTCATGCGTCGGCTCCTGTCTGGCGCTGGGCCAGGTCATCGAGTTCTTCCTTCAGCTCTTCCTTCGCGCTCTTCGGATGGAAGTCGCGGTTCAGCACGTCGATGCGGCCCGTGGCCAGCAG